>JAEEHY010000383.1 GCA_016281085.1 Lachnospiraceae bacterium | reverse complement strand
GGACTCGGCCAAGCTCGATCTGTTCAACCTGCATCACAATACCAAGGATGGTATTCATACAGCCAATATGGGCGGAAATTACATGGCGGTTGTGTACGGCTTCGGAGGACTGAGGATCAAGGAGGACGGGCTGCATCTTGCTCCGGTAATTCCTTCGCAGTGGAATGCATACAGGTTCAAGTTAAACTACCTTGGCAGGAGGCTGCTGGTTGAAGTGGGCAGAAAGGATGATAAAGTTCTGGATGCAAAGGCTGATCCGGGACTGGATCCGGACGTGAAGATCACTTTGCTTGAGGGTGACGATCTGGAACTGTTCCTTGGTGATGAGAAGATATGCCTGAAGCCTCAGAGGGATACGGCCTGTGTGGCATAGAGGCATAAGGCAGATGATACGGAAGTAGTATGAGAACCGTAATAAGGCAGTGGATCCCTTATGACAAATAGTAAAGGAAAATAAACATGAAAGATATAAGAGCAGTGATTTTTGACCTGGATGGTGTTCTTGTATTCACGGACAAATACCATTACATGGCGTGGAAAACGATCGCTGATAAGCTGGGAATACCCTTTGACGAGAATGACAATAACAGACTGCGCGGCGTGAGTCGTGCACAAAGCCTTGACATTATCCTTGAAAAATATACCGGCAAGCCGCTTGACAGTGAAGAAAAGAAAAGGCTTGCGGAGGAAAAGAATGAAATATACGTTAAACTGCTTTCGCAGATGACAGGGGATGATGTATCAAGATCTGTGAGGAGGGTTTTGTCGGATATAAGAGAAAGAGGATATAAGATAGCGGTCGGGTCTTCGAGCAGGAATGCCCGGTATATATTAAAAATGGTAGAGCTTGAGGATGCGTTTGATGCGGTATCGGACGGTACCAACATCGTACACAGCAAGCCGGATCCGGAGGTCTTCCTTAAGGGAGCGGATATGCTTAACGAATCCCCGGAGAACTGCCTTGTGGTGGAGGATGCCAAGGCAGGGATACTTGCAGGGAATGCCGGCGGAATGTACACAGCCGCCATAGGAGACGCAGTTAACTGTGGCAAAGCGGATTATGACATGTTTTCATTATCCGACCTTTTATACATATTGAGGTAATAAGACAGGGGGACGGTTCTACCGTCTCCCTGTTTCACTTTTATTATCCATGATTTTATGGTATAGTGTTAGGGGGTAAATAAGTTAGTGAGGAGTTAATTTAATGAATTACAGCAATTTCGGACGTGATCTCAACAGGGGTTTATATTTGTCCACACTTAAGCCGGTACTTAACAAGAAGGCTTTGTTTGCTGACTATACAGCGGACTATGTGGATCCACCCGAACCCAATCCTTACGGAGAGGTCACTCTTAAATTCCGGACATATAAGAGCAATGTTGATCATGTCTTTCTGATATGCAATGATGAACGTTACTTAATGGAGCGGTATGAATCTGTGGATTCGTTTGATTACTACAGATATACCGTCCGTCTCGACAATGAACCTCTCAGATACTATTTTGAAATAAAGGGCGGCAACCAGACCTGCCGTTATGATGTGCGTGGTGCCGTCAACCATTCGGATGAGGCATATTTCTTTATGATCCGTCCCGGATTTAAGACTCCTGAATGGGCCAAGGGTGCGGTTATATATCAGATATATGTTGACCGTTTTTTCAACGGAGACACTTCAAATGATGTACTGACTGATGAATACAATTACATCGGAGATCATACGACCCATGTGGATGACTGGAACAAATATCCTGCCATGATGGGTGTAAGGGAGTTCTACGGAGGTGATCTTCAGGGTGTGATCGAGAAGCTTGATTACCTGGAGAATCTCGGAATAGAGGCTATATATTTCAATCCCCTGTTTGTTTCTCCGTCCAATCACAAGTACGATATCCAGGATTACGATTATATCGATCCCCACATCGGAAGGATAGTAAAGGATGAGGGAGAGCTGCTTAACGGCGGTGACCGCGACAATCGTAATGCATCAAGATATATAACCAGGGTGACTTCGAAGGAGAATCTCGAGGCATCCAATGCGCTGTTTGCCGGCCTTGTGGAGGAGTGCCATAAAAGAGGTATTAAGGTAATTCTGGACGGTGTGTTTAATCACTGCGGTTCTTTTAACAAGTGGCTTGACAGGGAGTGTATATATGAGAATGCACAAGGGTACGAGAAGGGTGCATATGTGGATCCGGCCAGTCCTTATCGAAGCTTCTTTCACTTCCACAATGAACATTCATGGCCTTATAACGGATCGTATGACGGATGGTGGGGACATGATACCCTTCCGAAGCTGAATTACGAAGGATCCAGAGAGCTGTACAATTATATACTTGATATCGGACGCAAATGGGTATCGCCTCCTTACAATGCCGATGGCTGGAGGTTGGATGTTGCCGCCGATCTTGGCCATTCTCCCGAGTTCAATCATCAGTTCTGGAAGGATTTCAGACGTGCTGTTAAGGAAGCCAATCCCAATGCGATAATACTTGCCGAGCATTACGGGGATCCCTCTTCCTGGCTTCAGGGTGATGAATGGGACACCGTCATGAACTATGATGCATTTATGGAGCCTGTTACGTGGTTCCTTACGGGAATGCAGAAGCATTCGGATGATTTTCGCTGGGATATGCTGGGTAATGCGGATGCCTTCTTCGACATGATGAAATACAACGGTGCCAAGATGTTCGGTCCGTCCGTAAATGTAGCAATGAACGAGCTGAGCAATCATGATCATTCAAGGTTCCTTACAAGGACTAACAGGGTAGTGGGCCGTGTGGCCAATAAAGGCCCCGAAGCTGCCAATTACAATGTAAATAAGGCTGTAATGCGCGAGGCCGTGCTTATCCAGATGACATGGACCGGAGCGCCTACGATCTACTACGGTGACGAAGCCGGAGTATGCGGGTTCACGGATCCGGACAACAGGCGTACGTATCCGTGGGGGCAGGAGGACCATGAGCTGATTGATTTTCACCGTCAGATGATAAGGATAAGGAAGAACAATGAAGAGCTTAAGCACGGGTCGTTAAGGCGTATCCACAAGGAATATAATGTCATCGCCTACGGAAGGTTCACAAGAACGGAGCGCTGCGTGATCGTGGTAAACAACAATGATCATGAGAGAGATATCGAAATGAAGATAAGCTACGAGCTGGGATGCCCGAGGGATGTTAAGCTTGTTTCGCTCATGTATACGGATGATAAGGGCTTCACCATGGAACCAAGGGAATATCAGGTGGACGGAGCCAGGCTTAAGATACATATGGGAAAGACAAGTGCGATTGTTTTAAAGTTGATATAGCAGGATTACGGGAGCGAAGCGGAGTGATCCGTGTTATATCATAGAAGAGTGTTATATCATGTATGAACATTGGAGAGAAAGATAATGCGTCGGATGGAGTTCAAGATGGAACGGACAGGTGTGATACAGGAGGGGGAGCATGTGACGGTAACGGAGGGAGTGCTTCCGACCAGCTGGTATTACACTATAGATCCGTCCCGCGCCATGTCAGCCAATTACGAATTAAGGGAACGGCTTAAGACAAGAGAGGGAAATGTGGTCAATATTGAGGAAAGACCTCAGGGCTATTACGTCACGGTTGAGTTCGATGAACAGGATTGTACTTAAATAAATACAATCCTGTAAAAAAAAGACTTGCATTATTAAATGTATACTGATAAAATATCTTTTGCGAGTGTTACAGTCCTAAGCAGTTATAGATTACTGAGTAGGCAATAAGTATTTCGCCCAGATAGCTCAGTTGGTAGAGCAGAGGACTGAAAATCCTCGTGTCACTGGTTCGATTCCGGTTCTGGGCACTCATGCGGGTGTAGTTCAATGGTAGAACACTAGCCTTCCAAGCTAGATACGTGGGTTCGATTCCCATCACCCGCT
>JAEEHY010000382.1 GCA_016281085.1 Lachnospiraceae bacterium | reverse complement strand
TTAATTAAATTTATCAAGCGGCATGATCTGCTGTACGGAACTTCCGTCCGCCCCCTGGATGATTATCTTCATGTCAGGAAGAACCTCCTCCATGGTCTCATAGAACATACGCTGTTTGGTCACTGCCGGATACTTAACGTATTCTTCATACATCGAATTAAACCTGGCAACCTGACCTTCGGCTTCATTGATCCTTGCCTGCTTGTCAGCCTCTGCATCCTGGACTATCTTATCCGCATCGGCTTCTGCGCTCGGGATCTGTTCATTTCTGTACTTATTGGCATTGTTCAGAGCTGTTTCCTTACCCTGCTTCGCCGTTTCAACAGACTTGAAGGCTGTTATGACCTCATCCGTCGGCGGCTCTGCATCCTGGATAGTTATGTTAACCAACTGTATTCCTATATCGATCGCATCCAGCTTTTCCAGGATCATATTCTTTATATTACTCTGGATCTCATTCTTTCCTGTAGTAAGTACGGCGTCTACTCCGTATGACCCGATGGTCGTTCTGATACAGTTCTGTGCGATATTTGCCAGGATCAGCTGTGGATCTTCAGAGGCATACAATGCTTTGACCGGATCGGTCACTCTGTATTCTGCATAAAAATCAACGTGGATGAAATTGTAATCCGCCGTTATCATCATGCTGTTGTCCGCACCCTCTGCTCCGTTGTAATTAAGCTCCGAATCCGATGAATATCCGATCGCAAAGCCCTGGATCGTTGTATTAACCTTCTGTACCGTCTGGATAAGGGGTATCTTAAAATGAAGTCCGGGCTGGGTTACTGCCTTGGGAACACCAAAGGTACAAACAACCGCCTGCTCCTCTTCCCTTATCGAATAGAAGGAACCGCTTACTATCACCAGCAGGATCATTATCACTATTATGATCGCCACCAGCTTGCCGGCCTTCCTGATTGAGCCTCCTCCTCCGAAACCCCGAAAGTCAAAGGATCCTCCTGTCTTGTTTCTGAAATCATCCATTGTCATACTGCTCCCCGCCTTTCTTATTGCTTTCTTATTGATTTCCCATTTGATTTCTTATGAATGGTCTCTTGTATCCATAACATAAATATATACTCTACGGGATGTAGAGTATATATCAAATACCGCAAATTAAGATTATATATTTTTCTTTCTGCTGTTTGTAATCCACCCTGTTGATTTCCTGTCACAGCCCTCAATCTATGTTCGTAGCAAAGAAAAGGGCTGTCATTCTACGCATAAGCTCTAAGAATACTCCGTTCTTTATTCCTTCTGCCCATACAGCACCCTTTGTCTGTCCGCGCATTACATAGCTGCTAAGGATACCCTTAAAAATATCTATATCCTTAAGATGCGCATGCCTGATAAGATGAAGCTCATCCTCGCATGTCTTTATCTTATATCTTGTGTAAACATATCTGTAATTCCTATCCATCAACCCGGTCTTTCTGGCATCCTTAACAAATGCGAGCAGATTGGAATCATAGATTGGTATCTGTATCAGCTTCTGCTTCTCATCTCCGTCATAGAAGCTCTCAACCTGCTTCCCGCTTGTCTTCTCGAGCCAGTTCATATACCTCGAAAGTATTTCCACATCATGCATGTACTCATTTCGTATTCTTGTACTGAGTTTTTCATCCTGAACTGCCATATACCCCGCCTCCTCCTTACTGTTCCGTTCATACTCAACGCTTACGTCTTACCGGCTTGTGGCCGTTTTCTCCGCTTTTATCTTACCGATTTGCAGTTATCTTCTCCGCTTTTACGTTGACAACTCGCGGCTGTCTTCTCCCGCTTATATCCTGCCAATACACGGAAGACACACCGACATCATAAACCCTTCTCGCTTGATTTTGAATCCTTCATGCCTTAAGATAAGTATACCATGATAACGAAATCAAGACTACCCATTTTTGAATACGCTGCATTTCTTGCAACCTCAGTTTTGTTCATGCTTGCCTTTTCCTTATGGACCAGCCCCGTTTACCGGAATTGGTACGGATGCGACGCAAGCTTCTTCACTTTGGTGGGGCGTGGAATGTTAAACGGATACATTCCATACAGGGATTTCTATGACCTTAAAGGGCCGTATTTCTTCTTTATTCAGGCGCTTGGACAGCTGATTGGAAAGGGACATGTCGGAATATTCATACTTCAGGTCATCTCACTTTTTATTACTCTTATACTTTTATACAAAACAGGACGTTTATATATTTCAGGCAGAAAAACCATCGGTGTCATCATATTCTTTCTTCTTGCTCATATATCTATGCTGTGGGGAGGAAACTGCCTTGAAGAATTTACACTTCCTCTTAACCTGCTTGTGATATATTCTCATCTGATCATTTTCCATGATCAATATAATACCCGGACTGAACCCGTACGTGATACACCCGATATTACCGCCCTTATAGCAGGCATATGCTTCACAGTCACGACCTTCTCAAAGATCACGGCCGGAGCTCCCATTATCGGCATAATTATCGGAGCGGTCATCTTACTGCTCATGCACAGACAGTTCAAAGAACTCGGATTCTACATACTGTATTTCATATTCGGAGCCATGCTTGCGCTGTTCCCGCTGCTTATCTATTACGGTCATTACGGTGCTGTACTCAGGATGCTTTACTGCACCTTTGTTTTTGGCTTCAAACGTTCATCCGATCTGTCAAACGCCTTTTCTCCGGAACTTGAGGTAAAGCTTGCCGGCGTACTCTTCTCAATAGTCTTTTTGCTTGTGCATGGTCCGTTAAATACTCTGTTCAAAAAAGCTGATGATACAAATACGGATATCGATAAGGATATCTTCATTCTCCTTCTTCCTGCATCGGTCATTACTTATATCGTCCTGCATCTGGGAGATGGATTTATTTATTATTTCATAACCGGAATGCCCTGCCTTCTGACAGCACTCATACTGTTTGTAAAGATATATGATCCACTTATTCTGTTTAAAAACGTCAGGCAGAGCATCTGCTGGATGTTGCTGTTTGTCTTTGCCTTTCATTATGCAAAAGAAAGTGTAAATACTGTTGAAACCTTCATCCATCGCCCGGACAATGAATTTCAGGAAAATTACTATAACAACTCCGTTAACATGGGATCTCTGATACCCGAATTTGACAGGAACAGTGTATTTTCATTTGATATTGATATGCAATGGTATGAAATAAACGATATCATTCCGTGCAACAGATATGTGGTCAACCTGCAGTACTTTATTGCTCTGGAGCCGTCGATCGAAGATGAACTCATCCGTTTTCTCTACGAAACACCTCCCAAATGGATCATCACAAGCAACACCCTTCAGGATTATCTTCCGACAATGGACGCAATAGTAAAAGAAAAATATGACTGCCTCTATCAGACCGATGTGGGACTGGTTTATCTGTTGAGATAATATGATGCACCTATTCAGATCTTAATATACTGTCTTGCCGTCTCATACCCGGTAAAGACCTCTGCATTGTAGCCGTGCTTTCTTGCAGCCTCAACATTGGCAGGCGTGTCATCAAAGAAAAGGCACTCCGAAGGTGTCAGATCATATGTATCAGTAAGAAGCTCATAGATTTCCGGTTCAGGCTTGATCATCTTAACCTTGTATGACAGGATTCCACCATCCATAAGCGGAATAAAATCAATTTCATCGGCGCATTCCCTGTCAGCCTTTTCCGAATAATTGGACAGATACAGTACACGAAAGCCCTTATCCTTAAGCTCCCTTATCCAGGGCTTGGTGTAGTCATACTGTATAAGAAGTCCCTTAATGGAGCTGTAGGTTCTGCGGAGCTGCTCCTCTATCCCGGGATCGTTGCGCACGAACATATCCATCAGCTCATCCTCGCTGAAGGCTCCCCTGTCGAACTCACGCCATGCATTACTGAGTACACTTGCACGGGCGATCCTCTCCTGTATCTCATTATCATATCCGAAATCCGCTATGAAATCCTTCCAGCGAAAATCAACCAGAACATTCCCTATATCAAATATTATCGTATTTATACTCATTTAGCCATCTTCTCCCAAATTTTAAATATATGTGACTATTCAGAACAGCACATATATTTATGAATATATACAAAACACTTAGCGAGGTTTTTACTGTATATGCGCCCCCGTAAAATCAACCACGGCGATAACCTTATCAAGATCGTCGGTCACCGTAACCGTGAAGAAACAGTTTCTTCTCCCATCCTTAATAAGTCTGGCCGAAGCATACAGTGTACTTCCCCTGGATGCAGACATAAAACTTGCCGAAGTAGTCAGGCTCACAGTCTTATACTCCTTTCCGAAATTGGAAGCAACAGCGAAGGCAAGATCTGCCAGCGTATAAATGGCACCGCCCATAATCCCACCGTAAGCATTGCGATGCTTATCGGTCAGTTCAAGACTGCACTTCGCATAATCCTCTCCTATCTCATCAATGCAGATACCCGTAAGCTCCGTGGCATACAGATCCTTTGCAAACATTTCTCTTGCTTCTTCAATTGTTCCCATCTTTTCACCTCATTCTTCAGCATCATATATGAGCTTTATTTTATTTGCAATCCCTAAAGATCAAGGAAAACCAGCCGTATCTTCTCCTCATCAGCTTCAATCCTGCCCCGGATCATATCGGCACTTCCTCCGCCCTTGGCTGCAAGCTTCTCCTTAAGTACTGCCCCAAGTTCTCTCGAATCCTTATCCCTGCTGCCGGCGTTGTATCGATAGCCGGTGGCATCATCACCGGCAAACACACCGCAATACCCATCATATCTGTCCGTCAGCGCATTGTAAATATCCTTAACAACGACTGCAGGATAGTCACCGCTCACAAAGACAAGACGCATTTCATCACCCGTGGATGACTTTATCCTGTTTATGACCTCTGTCTTAAGCGCTTCATACAGCTTACCCTTTAGCTCCGATACCTCACCGATAAGAGCGGATATTCTCGGCGGTACGTTGGAAGCCTCTGTCGACAGACCTCTTGCTGCCTCTGTAAGTATATCATGCTCCCTGTTTATGAACTCAAGAGCTCTTCTTCCGCAAAGCATCGATATCCTGATACCCCCCTTCCAGTTGATCACCGAAATAACCTTTATGATCCCGATTTCTCCGGTTCTCTTAACATGGGGTGCACAGCAGGCGCAGACATCGACTGTCGCATCACCCTCACCTATCGTAATAAGCCTGACCTGGCCTTCTATCTCCTTCTTGCTTCTGTAATCAATATCTTTAAGCTCATCTCCTGTGGGATAACTGTCAGACACGGAGAGATTGGAATATATTACTGCATTGGCCTTACTCTCCGCCTCTATAACCTCTTCATAGGATATTACCCCGTTCAGATCCAGAGTCACCGCTCCCGTGTCGCTCAGATGAAAGCCGACATTGTCAAAGCCGTATTTATTGTGGATAACTCCCGTAAGTATATGCTCACCGCTGTGATTCTGCATCCTGTCATAGCGGATATCCCAGTCAAGAATACAGTGTACCGGGGTTCCCTGTGCAACCGGTTCTGATAAGATATATCTTATCACATCCCCTTTTATAAGGCCGCCTGCCACCCTCACACTTTTTCCCGTACCACATATAATGAGAGTTCCCGTGTCTGCATTCTGACCACCCTCTTCGGGAAAAAAAATGGTCTCTTCAAGCTCAGCATAAGGCTGTCCGTTGTCGTCTGTACCTGTAGCCGTTATTATCGTATCAAATTCTCTTATATAACTGTCTGTTTCATATACTCTTCTTGTCAAAATGTTTTCCTCACTCTTCCTGCTCTCCATCCTGCGGCGCCTGATCGTCCCCACCGTTATCCTCATGCGGTTCCTGATCATGTTTATCTTCAGGCTTCTCTTCATGCTCTCCATCCGCTCCGGATCCGTTGTTTTCCTCAGCCGGTTTATCATTCGTTCCGTTATCGGACTGCTCCGTCCTGTCAGACTGATCATGTTCAAGAATATCACCTTCACCGGCCGCATTCTCCTGCCCGTCACCGGCTGGAGAAGATATATTACCTGCAGGGGTCTGTCCGTTGCCGGAAGGAGACACATTGCCGTTACCGTCTGTAATAAGCGCATCCTGACCCGGCTGTATATCATTTGCTTCTGTCGCAGGTTGCGGCATCTTGGGAGCTTCGTCCAGGATATCTTTGTACTCAACCCTTGGTTTAACATAATGTACCACAAATTCCCCGTCATCCGGAACCCCCGGTACGGGATGATGGATTATATAGTCAAGGATATGACCGTATGATGAGGCGCTGTAATGAAGTCCGTCGCCCGAATCATATTCTCTTCTCATACCACCGTTTTTATCCTTGAGAATGGATGCGACATCCAGGTAATACAGCCCCTTTTCAGACGCTAGCCTGTACAGAAAATCATTGTATTTGTCTATCCACTCATTTTTAACGGAGCCCCTGTATCTTCCGTTATCATCAACCGGCCATATCGACATCAGCACAACATGCCTGTCACCGGCCAGCGAAATGATCTTGTCGACAAGTTCAGTATAAGAGCTTTCATACTGTTCTTCCGATATACCGTTCATTCCGTTGACACCGTAGCACACATAGATAACCTCTTCGGTACGTGCCTTAAGATAATCGGAAATGGTATATGTGTTCCCCGAATTCTGTGTAAATGTCGTACCGGCCACAGCAGTATGGGCGATCCCGACCTTGGCAAGCGCATTGGAATCTGAAATATAACCGTAGCTGACCATCGCAACTGTCCTTGAATCGCCCAGGAAGATACAATGATTCATATATCCTTCACGGGTATCGGGATTATATGCAAGGATGGTTCCGGTCTCATCATCTACCTTTATTTCATTCTGCATGACCAGTTCATCATCATCCACAGCCGGCACAGCCACACGGTTGCCCTGCTCATCTATGACGTAAATGATCCTCTCCTCCTCCTGTTCAGGCGATACGGAGGCAGCATCCTCTCCATCGGTCATATTACGTGAACCAAGCACGATAAGCACTACCGTAAATATGATCACAAGAAGTGCAGCGCTTATCATGGCATACCTGTTACCGAAGAAATCCCTGACCCGGTCCGGCATACGGTCAAACAGACTGATTTTTCTCTTTTTACGTCTCCTCTTTTTACCCATAAGCAACATAATATCACAGTTTCACTCAAAAATCACGCATCCAACGAATCCTTGATATTTACATAAAAAGGAAATATAATGTAACATGTAAGGCATAAAGGAAAGGCGTATATATGACTCTCGGATCTTATTTCAACAGTCAGTTTGATCTGATGCAGTACCTTGATTTTTTCATAAGGATCCTGGTTGCGGCAATAGCCGGAGGAATAATCGGCCTGGAGCGAAGCCACCGCTTCAAGGAAGCGGGAATACGCACACATATCATTGTATGTTGTACAACCGCAGTGCTTATGATCATATCCAAATACGGATTTGTCGATCTTACCGATCCTTCCGGAAATTCTTATAACGGTACAAGAGGGGTGGACGCTGCCCGTATTGCCGCTCAGGCAGTCAGCGGTATCAGCTTTCTGTGTGCGGGAGTCATATTCAAGACAGGAAACAATGTAAGAGGTCTGACAACCGCAGCGGGACTTTGGTTTACGGCAGCACTCGGACTTGCCTTCGGCGCCGGCATGTACCTTGTAGGAATATTTGCTCTTTTAATTTTGTTCGTGCTGCAGCTTATCCTGCACATTTTCATACCGGCAATAGATTCATATTCGGGTAATGAGCTTCATTTCAAGGTACGTAATTCAGCGGATTTCTACGAAAAGCTGATAGAACAGATCAACATCTGGGATGCCCGCATTATAGAGAATAATGTGTCATATAGCGATGAAGGTACGGTTGATTACAATATAGTTGTACGACGCAAGGAGGCCATAAGTTTCGATGAACTCAGAAAATTTGCGGACGGTTTTGGCAGCAATATCATCTCGTACAGGAACAACTCACTGAAGAACCATATAAAATAAACAGTTACTCAAAATAAAAAAGGAAAAAAAGATGGATGATGAATTATTGTCACGTGTAAATCCTGTATATAAGCATGAGCAGAGCTGTATCATGAATCTGGCCAGGGCAGGGGTCGAAAATGCGCAGAATGTGCTTGAAGCTCTTGAATATGACAAGCTTACCGATGTAGATCCGCAATTTAACGATATGGAAATTGTGGAACTGGTAAACAGAGCACTGTGCATAGCGGATGAGGCCAAATATCTTATGACAAATGATATGATCCGCGGATATGAATTCAACAATATCGTGGATATGCCCTGCGGCTACTCGCCCAGAGGACTGCTGATGTCAAATGAAGGATATAAGTATGTCGGACTTGATTTTCCCATAGTCATATCTGACATCCTGCCGGTCATCAAGGGACTGTGCAGCAAAAATGCACACCGTATAAGCTATGAAGCGATGGATGCGACCAACTTCGGAAGTCTCAGCCATGCATTGGAGAATGTAACCGGAGAAATATCCATAGTATCCGAACTGTTCCTTTCATACCTTACCGAGAATGAGCTTATTTCCGTATGCGACAACATATATAAGATCCTCGCGTCACGCGGTGGATGCTGGATCACCTTTGATATTGGATGCGGAAACATATACAGAAACACACTGAATGCACTGGGCGGCCAAGCCTACAGCAATACCCTTGATTCCATTGTATTGAACTCGATAGAGGGACTCGATCTCTTTAATAACAGTCTGTTCAAAAAAGGCAGGGAAGGCGCGGAGGATTTCCTTAAGTTCCGGGGATTTGATATTGAAAAGATCAGTGTAAACGAGGTGTTCCCCGAGCTTAAATCAACAGGTAATGACATTGAACTTACAGAGAAGCTGAAAGAAGCCTATGACGATATGGAATACTGGACTCTCACCGTCAACAAGAGACGCGGATCGCGTGTGATCAACACACAGTCCCAACAGTGCACGATAGACAAAAAGCTCGGAAACGGGTTCCTGTATCTTAGTATCTCGGGACGTATAGATACGATCACGGCACCCAACCTGCTTGAAGTATACGAGGAAGCCCTCTCTCAGGGAGAACTTGAAAAGATCACGATCGACTGCAAGAACCTTGATTATATATCATCGGCAGGTCTGCGAGTCATACTCATGATGGTAAAGAATCTGAAAAATGTCAGCGGGATGACGCTTAAGAATGTTTCTCCCGTTGTAATGGACATACTTGACACCGCAGGCTTCTGTGACACGATAGAGAATATAACTTCAGCATGACAGGATGCGGGTTTATAAGTGTAAGTGTCTTAAATATCCGATAACTTCCGGAACAGGCTAGCAGAACAGCGTTACAACAGGAATGGTAAGTACGGACATAACCGTTGTAAGTATGATCCCGTCGGACAGCGTCCGCGCATCCAGCCTGTGCTGCGTAGCCATTATAAGAGGCATATTTCCGGCAGGGACAGCCAGCATAAGGGCAGCTGTATTTACGGTAAGCGGATCGCTTATAAAAAGCCTCAGTATAAACACAATAACAACAGGAACAGCCAGGAGCCGTATCAGCGAGAAGACAAGGAGCTTCACGTTCGATACGGCTTCTTTTACCGACATTCTTGCAACAGCCGCTCCGAGTACCATCATAGAAAGGAAGGTTGTTGCCCTCCCGGCGTAATCACAGGTTGTCATGATCACCTTGGGAAGCTCCCAGCCTGCCACATAAATGATAAGGGCAGCTACCGCCGAAACCGTTCCCGTATTTATCATATTAAGAACCGTTCTCCTGAATGACATGCTCACATCACCTTCCCTGTCTTTTTCACCGGCCGCATCACTTATTATCCGTACTCCCAGCGTATAGATCAGCAACGAGAAAATAAGATTGTGAAAGCATACATATACGAGTGCATCAGGCCCGAGTACCGCGTTTGTCAGCGGAATCCCTATAAAGCCTATATTTCCGAATACACACAGCATGAAATAGCAGTATCTTTCATCCTTCTTTATACGAAACAGCATCGGAAGAAATACCGCCATCAT
>JAEEHY010000381.1 GCA_016281085.1 Lachnospiraceae bacterium | reverse complement strand
CTTGTGGAGAATATCAGGAAGGAGCAGATCAATTCGAGAAATCTTGAGCTGAGGCTCCTGCAGTCACAGATCAATCCCCATTTCCTGTACAATACACTTGACAACATACTCTGGCTTTCCGAAGACGGCAAGAAGGAGGAGGTTGCGTCTATTGTTACGTCACTTTCCAAGTTTTTCAGGACTACACTGTCGGGAGGACGTGAGTTTGTCCGTATAAGAGATGAGATCTCGCATATTGAGTCATATCTCGAGATACAGCAGTTCAGATACAGGGATATTATGGATTATGAGATCGATGCTCCGGAGAAATACCTTGGCTTTTCTATAATTAAAATGACTCTCCAGCCCATTGTTGAAAACGCGTTGTATCACGGCCTTAAGAACAAGAGAGGCAAGGGACTGCTGAAGATAGGGATTTACGGTCGGGAGGACCTCGAACAGCTGGTTCTCACGGTTGAGGATAACGGTATCGGGATGAAGGAGGAGGAGCTTCTTCATATAAGAAGGATTGCCGACGGCCTCGAGAAACCTTCGATAGACAACTCGGGCTTCGGGATCGCCAATGTTGCGGAGAGGCTCAGGCTTAATTACGGAAACGCTTGCGGTCTTCATTATGAGAGCGAGTACGGTGTCGGAACAAAGGCTGAGATAATTATTCCCATGATATTGTATGGGACTGTTTAAATTATTCAACTTTTTTCATAAAAATTCAAATCTTTATTCATAATTTATTCATAACTCGGTAAAAATTAGTACTTTTTCTTTAAATTATTCAATGGAGTTCCTTGCTTTTTTTAACTAAAATAATAATCAGCTAGAGATTGGCTATGGCAAAAGATCATAGCAAATAAAAAGGAGGGAATAATAATGAAAAAGAAACTGATCAGTATGTTGCTTACAGGCGTTATGACAGCCAGCTTACTCGCAGGTTGTGGTGGAGCTACAGCTCCCACAGCTCCCGCAGCACCGGCAGCTCCCGCAGCAGAGGCTGTTGAGGAGAAGGTTGAGGAGAAGGCCGAAGAGGTTGTTGAAGACGTTGAAGAAGCAGCAGAAGAGGTCAAAGAGGAAGTTGCTGATGCAGGATCAGACGGACTTATCGCTGTTGGTTTCGCACAGGTTGGTCATGAGTCTGACTGGAGAACAGCTTCTACCAAGTCATGTCAGGATGTTTTCTCTAAGGAGAACGGTTATGACTTAAGCTTCGTTGATTGTGACAATGATGAAGCAGCTCAGAAGGAAGCAGTTCGTTCATTCATCGAGCAGGGTGTTGATTACATCATCATCGACCCTATCATCGCAACAGGTTGGGATACAGTTCTTACCGAGTGTGATGACGCAGGTATTCCTGTAATCGTTATCGACCGTACAATCGACGACTCAGACAAGTATGTATCATGGGTAGGTTCTGACTTCCTTACAGAAGGTAAGGCAGCAGGCGAGTGGCTTAAGGCTTATGTTGATGCTCAGGGTATCAAGGAAGTTAACGCTCTTATCATCCAGGGTACAATCGGTTCATCAGCTCAGATCGGACGTACAGACGGTTTCCAGGAGATCGCTGACAGAGAAGGCTGGACAGTTCTTGACAAGCAGACCGGTGATTTCACTGAGGCAGGCGGACAGGAAGTTATGGAGTCATACTGCAAGTCTTATGCAGGCAAGTTCAACGTAGTTATCTGCGAAAACGATAACGAGGCATTTGGTGCTATGACAGCTATGGACAATGCAGGTGTTAAGTATGGTCCCGGCAATGATGTAATCCTTATTTCTTACGATGCATGTACAGCAGGTCTTAAGGAAGTACAGGCAGGCAAGATCACAGCTGATTTCGAGTGTAATCCTCTTGCAGCTCCTACAGTTGAAGGCGTTATCAAGACTCTTGAGTCAGGCGGAACACCTGAAGCTCAGATCCTTGTTCCCGATAACTGGTATGCTCTTAAGGATGCGATCGTTGACTTCTCAGTTGATGGTAATGCACAGAAGATGATAGAGGTTACTGACGAGGTTATTGAGGCTCAGTATTAATATCATACCGAAGTAATTCGGATCAATGAGTTATGGAATTTACTCTTGGAGGTCCCTGATATCCAGGGGCCTCCAAGTTGTTAGAGAGAGGAATGAAGCGTGCAGGAAAGGAGTGTTTGCATGGAAGACAATGTTGTATTAACAGCCAGAGGCATTACAATGTTCTTCCCCGGAGTTAAAGCGCTGGAGGATGTGAATTTCACATTAAGAAAAGGTGAGATACATGCATTGATGGGTGAAAACGGAGCCGGAAAATCAACGCTTATCAAGTGTCTTACCGGTATCAACGATTTCGAGGCAGGAGAGATACACATTGACGGTATCGAAGGTCCTGTAAAGAATCATTCTACACGCGATGCTCAGAATGTGGGTATTTCGACAGTGTATCAGGAGGTTAACCTCTGTCCCAATCTTTCGGTGGCAGAGAATCTGTTTATCGGCAGGGAGCCGATGACCAAGTTTCACACAATAGACAGGAAATCATATAACAAGCGTTCACAGGCTATTATGGACGAGTTGGGAATTTCCGTAGATGTAACACTTAATTTGGAGAATTATTCACTTGCGATCCAGCAGATGGTTGCCATAGCAAGGGCAGTTGATATGGATTGTAAGGTTCTTATACTTGACGAACCGACATCATCGCTTGACGATGAAGAGGTTGAGAAGCTCTTTGTCCTGATGAGACGGCTTCGTGACAAGGGTGTAGGAATTATATTCGTAACCCATTTCCTCGAGCAGGTGTATGCAGTCTGTGACAGGATCACTGTTTTGAGAGACGGACATTTTGTCGGTGAATATCCTATCGAGGAGCTTCCCAGAGTTAAGCTGGTAGCGGCCATGATGGGTAAGGATCTTGATGATCTTGCCGAGATCAAGAAGGAAGGCGCTGCAAATGCAGTAAACAATCCTATAGAGATCAAGGCACGCGGACTTTCCCATACAGGTACGGTTAAGCCGTTCGATCTTGATATTCACAAGGGTGAGGTCGTAGGTATAGCCGGTCTGCTCGGTTCAGGCCGAAGCGAGCTGGCAAGATCCATTTACGGTGCGGACAAGGCCAACACGGGAAGCCTTGAGGTTGACGGTAAGGAAGTTAAGATCAACCAGCCGATAGATGCGATGAACCTCGGAATGGGTATGCTTCCCGATGACAGAAAGGCCGAGGGTATTATCGCCGATCTTTCCGTAAGAGAGAATATAATCCTTGCACTTCAGGCAAGACAGGGAATGTTCAAGCCATTATCAAGGGCTAAGCAGGAAGAGCTTGCAGATGAGTATATCAAGCTTCTGCAGATCAAGACATCAAGTAAGGAAACCCTTATCAAGCAGCTTTCGGGTGGAAACCAGCAGAAGGTGATACTTGCAAGATGGCTTGCGACCAATCCGGATTTCCTTATTCTGGATGAGCCGACAAGAGGTATTGACATCGGTACCAAGTCAGAGATACAGAAGCTTATCGTTAAGCTTGCAGGTGAAGGAAAGAGTATCCTGTTCATTTCTTCGGAAATATCGGAAATGCTCCGTACATGCTCACGTATGGCCATAATGAGGGATGGTGAGAAGGTCGGAGAGCTTGATAAAGACCTGACTCAGGAAAATGTAATGAAAGCTATAGCGGGAGGTGAGAATAACAATGAAGCCTAATTTGAGTTGGAAAAAGATCAAAGGATGGAGCCTGTTTCTCCCGGTTGTGGCTTTGCTCCT
>JAEEHY010000380.1 GCA_016281085.1 Lachnospiraceae bacterium | reverse complement strand
TTCATGCTCCTCGATATGTACAGATGTGTATACATCCTCCTGTACAAGCCTCTCCGAAAGCAGAACTGCATCCTCGTAATTGTAGCCTTCCCAGGTCATGAAAGCGATGAGGGGGTTCTTACCCAGAGCCATCTCGCCGTTATGCGTTGAAGGACCGTCGGCAATTACCTGTCCGGCTTCAACATGCTCACCCTTTACGACAATAGGCTTCTGATTGTAACAGTTACTCTGGTTGGAGCGCATGAACTTGGTAAGATGATAAACCTCTTTGGTTCCGTCATCATAGGTCATGGCTATTTCATCGGATACGGCACGATCTACGGTTCCTGACTTCTTTGCAACCACACATACACCCGAATCGACTGCTGCCTTGGGTTCCATACCTGTTCCAACAACAGGCTCCTCGGTAATAAGAAGAGGTACCGCTTGACGCTGCATGTTTGATCCCATAAGAGCACGGTTGGCATCATCATTCTCAAGGAACGGAATGAGTGCTGTAGCTACCGAGAACACCATCTTGGGAGACACATCCATATAATCAAACATGGACTTGTCATATTCCTGTGTTTCCTCCCTGTAACGGCCGGAAACGGAATTCCTCACGAAATGTCCTTCATCATCCAGAGCCTCATTGGCCTGTGCCACATGATAGTTATCTTCTTCGTCGGCTGTCATATATACAACCTCATCCGTAACCACGGGGTTCTCCGGATCCGAATGATCTATCTTTCTGTAAGGTGCCTCAACAAAGCCATACTCATTAATACGCGCATAGCATGCCAGAGAGTTGATAAGTCCGATGTTGGGACCTTCGGGGGTCTCTATGGGGCACATCCTTCCGTAGTGTGAATAATGTACGTCCCTGACCTCGAAACCGGCACGGTCTCTTGAAAGACCACCGGGACCAAGAGCCGAAAGACGTCTCTTGTGTGTAAGCTCGCCCAGAGGATTATTCTGATCCATGAACTGTGAAAGCTGCGATGAACCGAAGAACTCCTTGACAGCTGCCGTAACAGGCTTGATGTTAATAAGCTGCTGAGGCGAAATACCTTCAAGATCCTGAGTGGTCATCCTCTCACGAACTACCCTCTCAAGCCTTGAAAGACCTATTCTGTACTGATTCTGAAGCAGTTCACCGACTGCCCTTATACGACGGTTGCCAAGGTGGTCGATATCATCATCCTTGCCGATGCCGTATTCAAGATGGATATTGTAATTGATGGAAGCGATAATATCTTCCTTGGTAATATGCTTGGGAATAAGTTCATGCACGCTGCGCTGTATTGCCTCACCCAGAGCCTCCGCATCCTCCGAGTACTCTTCTAGTATTTCCTTGAGGACGGGATAATATACCAATTCCGTTATTCCAAGATCCCTGGGATTGCATTCAACGAAATTGGTAATGTCAACCATCATATTGGAAAGAACCTTAACGTTTCTCTCCTCTGTCTGGATATATACATAAGGAACCGCAGAATTCTGGATCTGATCGGCAAGCTCGGCGCTGACCTTCGTTCCCGCTTCCGCAATTATCTCACCTGTATTTGTATCAACAACATCCTCAGCAAGGATATGATGACGTATACGATTCCTGAAGGCCAGCTTCTTATTGAACTTATAACGTCCGACCTTGGCAAGATCATATCTCCTTGCATCAAAGAACATTGCATTAATAAGACTCTCGGCGCTCTCTACCGTAAGAGGCTCGCCCGGACGGATCTTCCTGTACAGTTCAAGAAGACCTTCCTGATAATTGGTAGCCACATCCTTTCCAAAGGATGCCATGATCTTGGGCTCATCACCGAAGAGATCGATAATTTCCTCATTTGTACCTATACCGAGCGAACGGATAAGAACGGTTACCGGAACCTTCCTTGTCCTGTCCACGCGCACGAAAAAGACATCATTGGAATCCGTTTCGTATTCCAACCATGCACCTCTGTTGGGGATAACCGTCGATGCGAAAAGCTTCTTGCCGAACTTATCATGGCTTATCGCATAATAGATACCGGGAGAACGAACCAGCTGGCTGACGATAACACGTTCAGCACCGTTAATCACGAAGGTTCCCGTCTCTGTCATAAGCGGAAGATCACCCATGAATATTTCATGCTCTATGATCTTGTCATCCTGCTTGTTGTACAGCCTTACCTTTACCTTGAGCGGAGCTGCATATGTGGCATCTCTCTCCTTGCACTCCTCGATGGAGTACTTCACATCATCCTCGCACAATGCAAAATCAACAAACTCGAGGCTGAGATGATCGCTGTAGTCAGTGATCGGAGAAATGTCATCGAAGACTTCCTTGAGACCTTCGTTCAGAAACCAATGATAGGAATCCTTCTGAACTTCGATCAGGTTAGGCATGTCCAGTACTTCCTTCCGCCTGGAATAACTCATACGAGAACTCTTGCCTGCGCTTACAGGCCGTATCCTGTTCTTTTCCATTGACGTTTTCACCCCATTTTATTATAGTCGTAAACCGCAGAATCGCATATCTTTCGCCATTTCCGACGCCCTTGTCATGATATCAGGCACAAACAAAAGAGCCTGTGATTCCACAATAACGCATTATCCATAGTATCACAAGCTCTTTGTATTAGTCAAGCTAAAATTATATCTTTTTATTAATTTATAAATACGGGATTACTTAAGTGTAACCTTAGCACCCTCAGCCTCAAGCTTAGCCTTGAGATCATCAGCCTCTTCCTTGGAAGCCTGCTCCTTAACCATCTTGGGAGCGCTGTCAACAAGATCCTTAGCTTCCTTAAGTCCAAGACCGGTAGCTTCACGAACAACCTTGATAACCTTAACCTTGTTGGGACCTACCTCTGTAAGCTCTACATCAAACTCGGTCTTCTCCTCGCCTGCTGCTGCGCCTGCGTCACCACCTGCTGCTGCAACTACAACGCCTGCTGCTGCAGATACGCCGAACTCCTCCTCACAAGCCTTAACAAGATCGTTAAGCTCTAATACTGTTAACTCTTTTATAGCATCAATGATTTCTGCTGTTGATAACTTAGCCATTTTTTTACCTCCGTAATATTATCGTTTCCTGATCAATAACTATTCTGCTGCTGTTTCAGCCGGTGCTTCCTCTGCTGCCGGAGCTGCTTCCTCAGCGGGAGCCTCTTCTTTTGCAGGTGCTTCACACTCTGATGCGCCGCCTTTTTCAGCAAGCTGATTCATAACACGTGCAAAGTTCGCAATAGGTGACTGGATAGAACCAAGCAGCTTTGAAAGAAGCTCTTCCCTTGAAGGAATGCTTGCTATGCCTGTCATACCCTGGGCATCATAATAAATACCTTCCACAACACCGCCCTTAAGTTCAAGAGCAGGAGCTGTCTTGGCGAACTTGGCGAGTACCCTTGCGGGCGCTGTGGCATCATCCTTTGAAATTGCAACTGCGCTGGGGCCCTCAAGAAGGGGAGCGAGCGACTCAAAGTCAGTACCCTTGAACGCGAAGTTCATCATTGTGTTCTTGTAAACCTTATAGGTGATGCCCGCTTCCCTTAACTGCTTACGAAGCTGTGTATCCTGCTCAACAGTAAGTCCGCGGTAATCAACGAGAACAACCGACTGGGCGTCCTTGATATTCTCGGCGATCTCCTCAACTATAGGTTTCTTAAGTTCAACCTTAGCCATTTTTTACCTCCTATATTATTTATTCGCCGAATAAGAGGTTTCAAAAAAAGAAAATCCCCTTTCCGAAGAACGGAAAGAGGGCATTATCATCTTACTCTCTTGTTCTCCTCGGCAGGCGATACGCTTACGCCTTACGGCACCTGCTGTCTTCGGCATGGTCAAGCGACCTTTCCTAAAATAGCACACTTACAGTGTAAAGTCAACATATATTTATTTATTTGCACCACATCCTGCGCTGCGAAGATTACTGTGTCACTTCTTCGGGTACCTGCGGCAGCGTATCGGGGGCGGGAAGCAAAGGTAATCCGGAAGCAGGCGGCGCTTCTTCGGACGTTTCTTCCTCCTTCTTTCTGGATGGAGATGTATTCTGTCCGTTCTGTATATTATGGTTCTTATCTGACCTTGTTACATAACCCTCCTCATCTATTGCCGCGTAATCGGATATACCCTGCATATAATTCAGTATGGAAGTCTTCTTGTCCCCTTCGGCCAGCCTGGTCTTACAGCCTTCCTGCACACAGGGAACGAACTGTATCGTCTTTATCGAGCAGTCATTGTTAAGTATGACCCTGAGATATCCGGTATCAACCGTCTTGGAATTAAACCAGAAATTCCCGAGACTGTAGATCACCGGAACTCCATCCACGTAATCAAATCCCTGAAGGCAGTGTGAATGATCTCCTATTATAAGATCCGCACCCGCAGCCGCATACTTCTTCGCAAGATCCTTCTGACTCTTCTCCACAAGATCCGTGTTCTCGCTTCCCCAATGGACATAGGCGATGCAGAAATCGCTGTTAGCCTTTGCCTCTTCTATTACCTTGAGATACCTGGTGGGATCGAGCGTCCTGAGCACACCGGGCGAATCCGCTGTTGCTTCCTTTGTATCGGGGTTGGACTGACGCTCTATCTGTGTTGCAGCCGTATAAGATATGGTCCTTCCGTTGATCCTGAAATATACGGGTTTTACTGCCTCATCCAGGTTTTTGCCCGCTCCCACAAAGGGTACTTTGGCCTCCGTAAGTATATCACACGTGTCGATAAGTGCATCCGGCCCGTGATCATAAGCATGATTGTTTGCAAGGCTGACTATATCCACCCCCATGTCATGCAAAAGATTCACATTCTCCGGCCTTGCCCTGAATGCATACTGCTTGCCTGCAGTCGGAGTTCCCCTGTTGCTGTAAGGAAACTCATTATTGGCCATAAATATATCGGCAGCCTTGAGACCTTCCATAACAGAGGGAAGTACACAGTCAAATATCCCTCCCGATCTGTCTCTTAATGCACTCATATTTGAATATCCGTCATGGAAACATATATCACCGACAAAGACAAGCGACATCTCATCCGGAGATGCTGCATGCATGGAGTAAATCTTGTTAACATCATCATAAATATCTTCTTCCACAGCAGGAAGCTCACTATCCCAAGCAGCATCTTCCCCTGCTTCATCCACCACCTCAATAACCGGTGTAAAACCCTGTCCGTCATCGGTATTGATAACTATTACCGGCTGTTCACTGCCGTCAGTCTTCTCAATAGTAATGGACGATGATTCCTCCTTACCCGAAAGGCCGAGATCATTCATTGCCGTATCGATAAAACCGGATGCACGGTCACAGCCCGTAAGGCATAAAACTGCTGCCATCGCGCCCGTGATCATCAGGTGGTTCAATTTTCTGTTTTTATAAGTTCCTTCTTTTCCGATCATTTATTCCGCCGTCAATAATCCGATTTATCTGTTTTATCCGCTTCCTTACCAGCTCATCATACATGGCATAGGTGATGGTACATATATTGAAGTAACCATTCAGGACAGACAAATAAGTCCTTTGTGCCAAAAAAGGGATGTGCAACGCACATCCCTGATTATAACATATTTACATATATTAACAACTTTTAATACTTTGCTGTTGAAACCTTCACTCCGGGTCCCATAGTTGAAGCAAGTACGATACTTCTCAAATACTGACCCTTAAGAGCGCTGGGCTTAGCCTTAACGATCGCTTCCATAAGAGTGTTGAAGTTCTCCTGAAGCTTCTCCTCAGAGAATGAAGCCTTACCAACGGGAACATGAATGATATTGGTCTTGTCAAGACGGTATTCGATCTTACCTGCCTTAATATCGTTAACAGCCTTGGTAACATCCATTGTTACCGTACCTGCCTTCGGATTGGGCATAAGTCCCTTGGGACCGAGAACCTTACCGAGACGACCTACAACACCCATCATGTCAGGTGTAGCAACGATAACGTCGAAATCAAG
>JAEEHY010000379.1 GCA_016281085.1 Lachnospiraceae bacterium | reverse complement strand
TCTGAATAGACCTATCCACATATCTGAACGTGATCATGCACCGTCTTCTTGAAGGCGGTGTATTTCTTTTCGGGAATAGGTATCTCTTTGCCATCCGAGAGAGTAACATTGAATCTTTTGATACACACGATGTGTTTCGGATTGACAAGATGACACCTATGACAACGGATAAGGAAATCAGGGTGTTCCCTTTCAAGTTCGACCGTTGTTGCCTTTACATGGTATTCGGCATTATTGGTGTGAATTATAGAACTCCTTCCGTTGTTAGTACTTTCGACCCATAAAATGGTATCAGGCAAAAGATAAAGAGCAAATGAATCTTTTCCCTGAAAATATATACGTCTCCCTGATTCCGAAACAGGCATGTATCCCCTGTATACCTGATTGAAGTGGACCGGATAGATATTATCTAACGTATGCTTCTGATACAGATCTGAAATATGTATGACAAGCATTCGGGGCTGTTTGTCATTTGTATCCTTTATTTTACGCTCACACCATGTAATATGAATGATCTGATCCATTTTTATCATTTCGCCGTTGGGATAGTTTGTGGTCACAGGAAATGATGCCATGACTTCACAGTAAGAATCATGGCTTGATATATAATCAAGACGCAGATTTCCAAGACTGAATGTAAGAGTGTTGGATTCGTTTGCCCACGCTTCCATAATGGCCTTCTTGCCTGAAAGAAACTGGTCGGTTGCTGGCCCATACCATAGCACTCTCTCATCGACATAGTCTATGAAAGGCTTCGTATCATTCTGGTAGTAACGTTGAATAATGATGCTTGTGAGTTTAACGATCTTTTGTTTGTTCATATAAAATACCTTCTAAAACACCCTTCATTTACGCATTTTAACAGATAATTATTATTAGGACAAGTCATATCGTTCCAAATACAAGTCATTAACGACATTAATATTGACACAGAAATGTATATTTGTCATAATTTTTCCACTATAACAATTGTTTTTTAGAACAAACAGGAGGAAATGTAACATATATGGAGGAAAGAAAGCCAGGACAGAGCCGATCGTTCATAAGGCGTACTTTGGCGCTTATGCTTGCGGGCGTTCTTATCACCGGAGCTTTTTCGGGCTGCGGAAGCCTTGCGACAGATGATCCGAATTTTGCAAAGGGGGATCCATGGACTGATTGCGATCTTCTGGGCAGCGTATCGGAAAGTGACGAGATAAGGCTTCAGGATAATTTTGCGGCAGCGGCAAACAAAGAATGGATATTGACTGAAGGAGCTTCCCTTAAGAGAAGGAATTTCGATCACATAGCTGATATCATTAATGATAATAAACTTGAGCTCCTTGAGGATGATTCACTTACAGGCAAGGAAGCAGAAGAGTTGAGAAAATTCGCAGATCTGGCAACGGACTGGGAATACAGGGCTGTTGCAGGCGTAGATCCGATCAGACCTTACATTGAGTCCATAGATGCGATTTCGAACATAGATGAATACTATGGATGGATCACGGATATCGAAAAGAATCCTCTCGGACTTGCTCCTGTGGAGGTAAATACGGTAGCAACAAGAATGAGAGCGTTTCCGGATGAAATGATGGTTACTTACGATGCGGCAACGCTTTCGCTTGGTGACCAGAGTGCATATTACAGCCTTCTCGGAAGCTCACTTGAGAAAAAAGAGATGACTGACCGAAAGGTTTCATATATACTCGGCAGACTTGGCTATTCTGAAAACGATATAGACAGGATATTAAAAGAAAACTATGCCGTTGAAAAGAAATTTGCTTCTATTATCGCACCTGAAGACACAGATGAGGATGCCGAACTCAAGTATACCGACAGTATAGATGATCTTGTTGCGGCTGCAGGTGCGTATCCTCTGGCTGAATATATGAAGTCCCGCGGATTTGAGAACATAAAGCACATGTTCGGGTACAAGAGCTATCTTAAGAAGGTATCGGGGGTTTGTACAGAAGAAAATCTTAACGGTCTGAAAGCCATGCTTACGGTCGGATTTGTATTAAAGCTCGGATCTTATCTTGACCGGGAAACATACGACACTTTCTCTGAATTATCAAAATCACAGACTAAAAAGGAGATGCCAAATTATAAGAGTGAGACAGAAAAAGACAGGGACCTTTTGTGTGAAAGTATACAAAAGAGCGGTCTTGTTGCTGCCATGGATAAGCTCTATCTTGAAAAGTTCGTAGATCCGGAATCGGCTGAAGAGCTTACCAATCTGACCAAAGACACGATAGATATATACAGAACTGAAATATTTCCAAATGAAAGCTGGATGTCGGAAGAAGGAAAATCCCTCTGTATCGAAAAACTTGATGCGATCACACTGAATGTTATATATCCGGATCTTTCTCAGGTTGATTACAGTACTCTTGATATAGTTCCGAAGGAAGAAGGCGGTTCGTATCTTGAGGCATATCTTGAGAGTATGCGGTACTTAAGCAGGATGAAGAACCAAAGAGCCGGCAGGAAGTATGAAGTGACCGAGTGGTTTCCTTACGAACCGGAGCTTTCCACAACGAACACCAACTCGGTATATGTACCAATGTCCAACAGTATAAACATTTATGCCGGCATATTAGCAGATCCCGCATATCACAAGGGAATGAGCAGGGAAGAACTCTTGTCCGGAATAGGAGCTATTATCGGACACGAGATAACACACGGATTTGACGACAACGGTGTACTTTATGATAAGGATGGCATAAAGAACAAGTGGATGCCGCAGACTGACCAGCAGGTATTTTCGGACAAGGCAGGAAAGGTATCATCTTACTATACGCTGCTCCAGCCATATAAAGGGTCGGGATTTTATGTCGGTGCAAACGTGGTCGGAGAGGCTGTTGCCGACATGGGGGGATTGAAAGCAATGCTTACCCTGGCGTCTAAGTATCCGGATTTTGACTACGATAAATTCTTTCGCCATTATGCGAACCTGTGGGCGGCTCAGATATCCCCGGAACAGGAAGAGTATTATTTTAAGGATGATTCCCATCCGCTGAATTTTTATCGTATAAACGTGGGTGTTCAGCAGTTTGATAAGTTTTATGAGACTTATAACTTACAGCCCGAGGATAAGATGTATCTGGAAGAAGATAAGCGGATCGCAGTCTGGTAAAAAACCTTAAATACAGGAGGAAATAGCAATGAGCGATACACAGGCAATGATAAAACTTGAGAACATAAAGAAATCCTATGGAAAGGTAGAGATCCTAAAAGGTGTCAACATGCAGATCAACAAGGGTGACATCTACGGCCTCATTGGTAAGAATGGTGCGGGAAAGACAACAATCTTCAAGATGATCCTCGGGCTTTCGGAAAAAAATGACGGCACCGTATCCATCGAGGGCAGCACGAACGAAAAGGAACTTATGGAAAACAGGAGCAAGATCGGGTTCCTTGTAGGCACGAAGTTCTATAATTATTTGTCTGCCAGGGAGAATCTGAAGTATTATGCGACGGTTAAGGGCATTAAGAACAGCAAGGAGGAGATAGACAGGGTACTTGAGATAGTCGGTCTTAAGGACGAGAAGAAGCCATTTAAGAATTTTTCTCTTGGGATGACGCAAAGACTCGGTATAGGTAACGCAATCTTAGGCAATCCGGATATTCTTATACTTGACGAGCCGACGAACGGACTTGATCCCCAGGGTATTGCTGATGTAAGGCATATGGTACAGCGTTTCAGGGATGAATTCGGTATGACGGTCATAGTCAGTTCTCATATCCTCGGCGAACTTGAGCATACAGCAGACAGGTTCGGTATCGTGAACGGCGGCGTAGTCGTACGTGAGATTACTCAGGAAGACCTGAAGGAGAAGCAGGCTTCGGTCGAGATAGCAGTTGATGACCTTCCTAAAGCGAAGGAGATACTGACAGCCAATAACATACGTATCATCCGAGAAATAGAGGAAAAATCGACACTTGAAGATTACTACTTCAGATTGGTGGGAGGTAGCAAGGAATGAGACAGCTTATTAAGGGAGATATTGCCAGGATTCTCAGAAAGAAAGAGATATATATCTTTGCTTTCCTGCTGTATGTTATTCTCTTTGCCGTAAAGAGCAAGACAGAAGTGGAGGATCAGATAAGCAGCTTTGAGAGCATGGTTGCGCTTATTGGAATGCTTATGTGCCTCGTTCCCGTATATATTACAGTATATGGGGATGAGATTCGTACGGGTACCATGCAGACTGTCATAGGAAGGGGAATGTCAAGACGGAAAGTCATTATCAGTAAACTGATCGACTGCATAATACTGTTTACCATGATGTTCATAGTGTTCCTGCTCCTGTTCTTCGTCAAGAATGCCATAGCGGATCTGACACTTACACCAAAGCAGAACTTAATGGCATTCGTATATGTCTTGCTGACCTGCATAAGAGCCACGGGATACTTTGCCGTAACAGGGCTGTTCCTGTTTTCTTCATGGAATATTGCCATAGGCCTTACGGCTTGTGTGATGCTCGTGTTTGTGAATGTTTCTCTTGCACTTGTCCAGACAAATATGCATATTCCGGTTCATGATTATTGGATAGACGGACTTGTGAATGCAGCATATAATGACCTGCTGATCGGCGATTTTCCATGGAAGCTCATTGTGATGATAGCGGTATATATCATTGGTGCCGTGGTGATTACAATTAAGATATTTGACAGAAAGGAGCTTGATCTATGAAGAATCTTATTAGAGGAGATATCAGGCGCATAATGTGCAAGAAGTCCCTCTGGGTAGCTTTTATTGCCGCAATTCTTGTCAATATCCTGCTGATCGTGTTCTACCTTTCCAGTATGAAGAACAGCTCCTTTAACTATATGCTGGGCAATCTTGACGGAATGGGAGACATCGGAGGGATGATCGTCGGGATAGCGGTGTTTCTTGCAGTGTATGCCGACGATTTTAAGTCCTTGACAATAGTCAGCATCATCGGTAGAGGCAATACAAGGCTTCACATCATTATTGCCAAGTTTATCAACAGTGTTATCATCACCTTCATATTATATGCCATATTTGCTTTTCAGGTCTTAGTTATGACAAAGGTGATCGGCGTGGAACTTATGCCTGACGAGAGGCTGGCACTTTGTCTCGGGGTGTTCAGGGGAATATATATCACGATCGGGTATGTAAATATGGCGGCCATAGTTATATATGCGACCGGAAACAATGCCTTTTCTGCATTCATGCTGGTGATGTTTTACCTGATCATACCGAGTGTACTGCCATTTACGTCCAATTTGCCGGTTGTTAAGAATATTCATCTGGAACGATATGACTACAACGGACTATGCGCAAATGGTCTGACCAACATAATACTTGGGATGAAATTCCGAGGAGTAATGATACTTATATCATCGTTCATTATATATGTAGGAGCTTCCCTTTTGATTATTTTCAAGGTATTTAATAAAAAAGAACTTGATTTTTAGTGATTGAAAGGGAGAAAAGTCGTCTACGAGTGAGTAGTTTGTTTCACTTTCCCCACTGGGCAGGGCAAATGTCCTGCCCTTACTTTTAAAAACAGAATAATCCGATCTTTCCAAGTTTTATGATGGGAGATCAGGGGATACTGAAGGAATGGAATTAAGTTGTTGAATACAGATACAATCTCCGCTTTACTTTATTTGAAGAGTAGCTAAAGTAAAGTTTTTTGGCGTTGGCAATTTTAATCCTAGAATGGACAAGGGAGATTTATGAATATATCGCACTGGCAGGAGAATAGCTATTACGACAGCAAACTACTTTTTGAAAAAAAGGGAGTCATCTCACTGAATGTGAGGTATGCAAGAATTTCACTGGTTATGAACACCGAGGAAAGAATGTATACGATAGGATAGGAAGGACGATACTTTATGAGGGTTTTTCGTTTTATAAAAAAAGAGCTGCTTTATGCAGGACTTAGCAAAGAGGAATTTGAGCTGGTTAGGGAACCTGTCAATGAGAGAAACCGTAAATCCATCACATCCTGGTCTTGTGGTTGGGGACTGTTCTGGTTTACGAGCCTGTTTCTCTTCAGCGCACCGGAATATGCTAAACCCTGGGTTGTCTTTCTCATCTCTTTTTTTATAAGCATTATTACGGCGCTGGTTGCATCACTTCTCATAAAACGTTATAAATGGCTGCTTTTTCCAACTATGTATCTTTACGTACTGACTGTTTTCGGGACCGGTATCGGGTTGTCTGTTACGCAGCCGGATAAGAGGATCGCTACCGTTATGGCAGTAGCAACAATAACGCCGACCTTTTTCATTGACAGGACTATAGCAACAATCTGTACGGAAATTACTGCAATCATTATATATGTTGTTTTAGGAAAACTTTTTATTGACCCTGAGGTTTTCTCCTGGGGGCTGGAAACTCTGATTCTATTTTCCTTTGCCGGGATCTTCAGCGGGCACATAATCAATAAATCCCGCTTTGAAAGATTTGTATATGCCGATTCGGCGGAAAGACTGGCAGATATAGCAGACAGCGCAAATGAGGCAAAGAGCAGATTTCTTGCCAACATATCCCACGAGATAAGAACTCCCATCAATGCCGTGCTGGGTATGGATGAGATGATTCTGCGTGAATGTGATGATCCGGAAATAGTCAATTATGCGGAAAATATAAAAACAGCTGGAAACACTCTTCGGGGACTCATTAATGACATATTGGATTTCTCTAAAATAGAGGCAGGCAGGATGGAAATCATCCCGGTCGACTATGACCTTTCTTCGGTTATAAATGATCTGGTGAATATGGTAGCGACACGAGCCGATGATAAGGGTCTTGAACTGAAGCTGAATATTGACAATGATATTCCCAAATTCCTAAACGGTGATGAGGTACGCGTAAAACAGATAATTACAAATATACTGACGAATGCAGTCAAATACACTGAGAAGGGTAGCGTGACTTTCACTATCGGATATGAGAGATCAGAAAAAGAAACTGACTGTGTAATATTAAAAGTATCTGTAAAGGACACCGGTATCGGAATCAGGGAAGAGGATATGGAGAAGCTTTTCGCGAAATTCGAGCGGATTGAAGAGGAGAGAAACCGGAAGATTGAAGGCACTGGCCTTGGAATGAGCATTACCCGCAGCCTGCTTGAGATGATGGGCTCCACGCTAAAGGTGGACAGCGTATACGGAGAGGGATCGGATTTTCATTTCGATATAAAACAAAAGGTAGTAAGATGGGATGTGATTGGTGATTACGAGGCGTCCTACAAAGAACACATCAGTAAACATGAAAAATATAAAGAATCATTTATAGCACCGGACGCACGTATATTGGTTGTGGATGATAATCCGATGAACCTTGTTGTGTTCAAGAGCCTGATAAAACAGACTCAGATTAAGATTGATACTGCTGAAGACGGAGATATAGGCATACACCTTTCTCGTGATGTTTTATATGATATCATTTTCATTGACCATTTGATGCCGGGCAAGGATGGGATAGAAGTTCTTCACCAGATCAAATCCGAGCCATCCAATCCGAATCTTAACACACCTTATATCTGTCTTACTGCTAACGCTATATCCGGAGCAAAAGAGCAGTATTTGAAGGAAGGATTCGATGACTATATTGCCAAACCGATAGCCCCCTTGGATCTTGAAGAAATGCTCATAAGACTTTTGCCCGATGAAAAGATAACCAAAACAGCGCAAAACAGGTCTGATAAATCCAAGGTTGTAATAAAAGATGACCTGGAGTTCCTTAAAGGGCAAAGCATTATAGATGTGGATAGCGGTATCAAAAACAATGGCTCCAAAGAAGCATATCTGTCAACCCTCCAGATGGTCTATGAGGAATGTGGTAGATCTCTTGAAGAGATAGATAGATTTTATTCTGAGCGAGATATGAAGAATTATACGATCAAAATCCATGCGCTAAAAAGCACGGCCAGAATAATCGGTGCGATCGGTATAGGTGAGGACGCCCAGGCACTGGAAAATGCTGGAAAAGAAATGGATATTGGCTATATAGATGAACATCATGAAGCGTTTATGGAAAAATATAAGCTTCTCAAGAAACTTCTTAAACCGAAGTTTGAGTTGGAACTTTAAGGAAATGGACGAATTTTGTATTCCCACCGAGTATAAGGGACTCTATGGTAATCTTAAGACGGCAGCAGAGAATTCAGAATATGATACTATAAAAGATCTGCTAAACACGGCTGTTATTATAGATGCAAAAAAAGAAGTTCACAGATGATCAAATATGCAAGTTTACGGGAGATTTCCGTATAATATTACCCGT
>JAEEHY010000378.1 GCA_016281085.1 Lachnospiraceae bacterium | reverse complement strand
TTTGCTGCTGTCCCGGTGCTTCTCTTTCTTGCTGTCGATGCTTTAACGGGCTTTTCTTTTTTCTCAGGTTCCGAAACGGGCTCCTGCGCAGGAGAAGCAGCCTCCCCATCATCTTCCTTGTCTTCCTTTTCTTTCCGGCCGCCCTCAGGCTTACTGATATCCATACTATCCGGCATCATCTGCATTGATGTAAAGAACTGATTCATCATTTTGCACTGCTGGTCATACATCTTCTGCATTGTATCCATGGCGATCTGATTCATCTCCATCATATTCTCCATCATCAGCCCCATCTGCTGCTGCATAACAGGCCCCATATTGTTAGTCATGTTACCGGCATTCTCCCCAAAACCCTGCATCATGTTCTTAAAACCGGGCATCATATTCTGAGCTCCCTGCATCATGTTCTTAAAACCGGGCATACCGCACTGCATGTTACCCATCTTTCCCATCATATTGTTCATCATCTGCATACCCATACGGTTCATGCTGTTGAAACTCTCAAATGCCTTCTTTACCGAATTCATGCTGTTCATATTGCTGCTGTCCCACCTTTCATCATTGTTATTGTTTTTATTAAAGTGAAGATTACTCTTCATCTCTTTTGAAATATCATCGAACACTTCCTTTATCATGTCCGCCGGCCCATCCTTGTAAGGCTTGAGCTTAAAGTCTTTAATGTGTTTTAAAACCTTCACGGTTTCAACAGTAAAGATCTCTCCTTCCACCTCACCTCGCCCGATCTTATACAGATCCGTTTTGCCGTTTCCGTTCCTCGGAAGCTCTTCTGTGATCATGACCCGGAACGGAATGTAGTCCTCCGGAAGGGTTCTTTCCACCACAAAAACCTGTTTCAGGGCCTTTATTACCGTTTCCTGTGGCTTTTCCTCCGTTGTCAGTGGCTGGATACACAGCATGGGCATATTGTCATGTGTCGTCTTTACATAAACAGGAACCACACAGCAGCTGCCGATCCCTTCCTGCCTTGCAATCTCCGTCTCAACCCTGCCGGATTCGTATTTTCTGCCCTCTTCATTTATGAAATACCGGTTAGCCCTTCCAAGAAACACTATCCGGTCATCCTTCTCAATCCTTACTATGTCGTTCGTGCATATGTAAGGCGCATCATTAAGGTACTCTGCCTTAAGTATTTCTTTTCCGTCAAGCCCGGTAGTTGCGACGAAGGGCGAATTCAGATACATAACGCCTTCAGCCGGCCTTTGATCTGCAGGGATAAAGCTTTCCGACTCCTCATCGTAGAGCCTCACATTTACCCCGGGCAACGGGTAGCCTATCGATTCATCATTAATATCCGGCGAAGACAGGCAGCAGGCCCCTGCCAGTTCGGATACTCCATAGCCGTTCAGGATGGTAACGTCGTCCCCACCGTGTTCCTTAAGGAACTCAGAATATCTTTTCTTGTCTGCCGCAGAGACTGCGGAACCGCCGATCGCCACAAACTTAAGACTTGAGAAATCAAGCTCCTTACGCTCCGGCATCTTGATCCATCTCTCAAACATGGCACTTATGGTAAACAGAAATGAGACCCTGTAGTATGGTATTGCCTTGTAAAACCACGGATTCAACACTCCCATGGGAACCATTACCACCGATGCTCCCATGGCAAATGGCAGATGCACCTGGTCAACTATACCGTAGGCATTACTTAAGTCCACTATCACCGCTGTCACAAGATTGTTAAGGGGAAGATTTAATTCCTTCATCCCATAGAAGCTTGCCACCGCAGCATTGAAAGCCTTGTCGGAAAGAACAACAGGCTTGCCTGCCCCACCGGTCGTACCGGATGTGTGTACAATAAATGCTGACGGATCACTGTTCCCGGACGCGTAGCTGACCGGATTATTGCCATATGCCTTCAGCAGTTCGTCCATACAGATGGGACCGTAACAGCTTTTGATCTGCAGATATTTCATCTCCTGTGCTGCAGTAATAGCGGGATGCACCGTTGCACCTGCTACGGTCATATGAAGAATGATTATGTTATTAATTCCAAGCTCATTTCTGTGAAGCATGAATTCATTTATCAGATTTGCCTGGGCACAGTCATCGGTCACGATGAAATCCGTGAGTTTTTCACTGCGTACAGTTTCCATAATTTTGGAAGGAAAGAAAGCACTGTAAGTCGGAATGATCGATACAGCTGCTCCCGTCATGTTGAGTCCGTATACGGCAAACAACGCCTCTGCGCCTGTTGCCCCCAGAATTCCCACTCTTGAGCCTCCCTCTCCGGTCATCCCAAGAGCCGAAAACACCGAGGCATAGCGTTCCCATTCCCTGAACATCTGACCGTATGTGTATCTGCGGTCTCCGTCACAGATTGCTACTGTATTGAAATTATTAAGGGAAATCCCGTTCACATCCCGTATATACTTCCAGACCTTCTGATCCTGCGGTATCTTCCGCCTCTGATCGATCTGCGAATAAATATCTGAATTGTTCACTCTTATGCATCCCCCGTGTATAAGATTTTTATGATATGTGCAAAAAAGAGCAGTTATTCCAAAGAACTAACTGCTTTTTAAACTTCATTCACTTCTGCAAATGTTTCAACTAGTTCATTATATACATAAATTGTGTAGACAATATGAGCAATAAATAAAGGCATGATAAACTTTCTTAATATTTTATGAATCAGATCCTGATCCTTATCGTATTCGCATGCTCAGCCTCAGGATCATATTGATAAGTAAAGCTGCTGACCGTACTGTTTAGCACATTGTAGGATAAGTCATCTTTGTTCTCTGTCGGATCGAACCTGTCGCCACCGTATAAGGCTGTAACCTCCGCATTGTCTCCCTGTTCGGAATACTCTATCCTTATCAGTACCGGGACGTGATCAAGCACAGGTTTCAGAATATTGCTGGTAAGCTCTTCAAAAGCAAGTCTGATGCGATATTTTGTACGGGATGACATGTCATTCCTCATACAGTAACGGTCTATCTCCGTCCCCACTCCCGCAAAATCATAATTCTGATCTTCAATTGTGAGCTCAAGCACCTTGAGCTTCTGTATGAAACGCCTTGTCAGGTCCCTTTGGGGGTTTTCAAATATCTGCTCCGGAGTTCCTTCCTCATATATCCCGCCCTGATCCATGTAGAATACGCGGTTGCTTATTGCTCTGGCAAAGTTCAGCTCATGTGTCACTATAAGCATAGTCTTGCCCGTATTGGTCAGGTCGCGGATCACTGACTGAACCTCTCCCACCATCGTAGGATCAAGCGCACTCGTAGGCTCGTCAAACAGAATGACCTCAGGATCCATGGCGAGCGTCCTTGCTATTGCGACACGCTGCTTCTGACCTCCGGACAGCTCGTCCGGATAATTCTTTTCCTTATTCGCAAGCCCCACACGCCTGAGCAGTTCTATTCCCGTATCATAGGCCTCACTCTTCGGCCTTTTCAGGATATCGATCTGAGCCTGCATGATATTCTCTATCACGTTCAGATGTCCGAAGAGATTAAACGACTGGAATACCATGCCGATCTTGCGGCACGCCTTTATCACGTCATATCCCGGATCACATATGTTTTCTCCGTCCAGAATGATCTTCCCCCCGGTAGGACGCTCGAGCATATCGATACATCGTATCAGTGTCGATTTTCCGGTCCCGGAAGGGCCGATGATAGAAATGACCTCACCGTCATTAATGGTAGCATTTACATCGGCAAGAGGCACGGCGTTTTCGTATCTTTTTTCAAGATGTACCAGTTCGATCACTTTTCCTGTCTCTCCTTTCCAAGTTCCGGATTGCGTATACTTCGATCCTGTTTACCATCCGGATCAGTATACCGGCAAGAATGAAGTAAAACACGGCAACAGCTATCAGCGGGAAGAACGCCTCATATGTACGGCTGCGCACAATGTCCCCCATTTTTGTCAGATCCTGAACAGCTACATAGCCGACGACGGCGGTGGCCTTGATCAAAGCTTTGATCTGACCATTGTATGACGGCATGACATGCGGCAGAGCCTGAGGCAGTATGATCTTGAAAAACGCTTTCGTGTCCGTATATCCCAGGGAATGCGAAGCCTCCATCTGCCCCTTGTCCACAGCGGCAACTCCTGCCTTCAGCATGTTGAACACGGATGCCGCGAATATGAGTGTAAAGGTTATCACTGACACAGCCACGCCCGACAGTCTGGCCGAACTGAATACAACATAATAAAATATCATCAGCAGTACTACTACCGGCATGCCTTCTATAAGCCATATACAGGCTCCTGTGATCGCATTGGCTGCACGGTTGCCTCTGCGGCAGATCATGAACACGGCAAAGCCGATCACGGTGCCGAAAAATATGGAAAGAATGTTTAAAAGCAGTGTGGTCAGCATCCCCTGTGCAAACAGCTTCCATCTGTCTTCACGTATAAAGGTCTTGTTAAAGCTCTCGATCAGAGAGTCCGTGAATCCTGCTTTGTCTTTGCTGTCCGGTCTGAGGTATGCAAGCACTGAGTTGCCTTCGTACATCGTGTCGGAAAAATTGACGCTCTCCGCACGTTCTTTGGTAATCCCTATCCCGCCTATTCCGAAATCACAGTTTTTCGTCTCTACAGCGTTGACGATCGCAGGAAAGCTCATGTCTACAATCTCAAGGCCGTATCCGTATTCATCGCAGAATCTCGTCGCTATGTCTATGTCCAGGCCAATGACCCGACCATCTCCCCTGTAGGAAACCGGGGGATTGGAGGTATCTGTAGCCAGTCTGAGAACACCGTTTTTTGAAGAAAGCGACCCGGGATCCTTTACCTTCTTCAGGCTGTTGTCCGTGCCATACCATGTTTCATCCAGCTTTTTAAGGGTTCCGTCTTCTCTAATCCCTTTGAGGAAAGCATTGAAGCTGTCCCGCAGCTGATCACCCTTTTCAGTTTTGCTGAAAATGGCGGCGATCTCTACCGGCTGGGTGAGATGCTCATCCAGATATGTCAGGTCGCTGTTTTCTGTCATCGTATAACGAATGATAATATCCGAGTCGGCAAAGGCGTCTATCCTGCCCTGTCTGAGCGCAGCCAGAAGATCCGAGTGAGTATTATAGTAGCTTACCTCGGCCTCAGGGAATTCCTTTTCCACTGCAGCGCCCTGTATCGTCCCTGTGCAGACACCTATACGCTTGTCAGCAAAATCCCCGAGTGAGCTGTACACATTGTCCGCCGTCGCTTTGGAGCCTGTATCCCGCACCACGATCCCGACATCCGTGATATATGTGGGATCCGAAAACGCGAGAACCTCCTGTCTCTCGGGAGTAATGTAGAGGTTTGCAAAAATGCAGTCCACATCGCCTCCCTGAGCGGCGGCTGTAATCCCTTCATAATCATATATCCTGAACTCAATACTCGCGCCAAGCCACGATGCGAATCGTCTGGCAAGCTCTATATCGTAACCGACAAGCTCTCCATTCGCGTAAAAGGTAAACGGCTCACTGACACCTGTGGTCCCCACTATGAGATGAAGCCCGGGATTAGCAGCTTCCGGGATGTCCGGCATGACCATATCATGTTTTATCATCCAGCGCATCCGCATGTCGTCAAGGGTTCCGTCTTCTTTTATTTGTCTAAGGAATTCATTTATACGATCCTTCAGATCGGGAATTTTCGTAACCGGTGAAATGGCCACTGCACCGACATTGCCTTCTCCGACCGGCTCATCCATAAGGCGAACGCCCTTTTGTCCGTTAACTATGGCCAGCTCCAGATTGAGCTTATTGCCCACGAAAGCGTCAATACTGCCCTGAGCAACGGAGGTGAGTGCAAACATCATATCCTTCGCATACACGATATCTGCATTTGGAAAATCCTTTTCAACAATAGCGTACTCTGTTGTGTCTGTCGCAACACCTATCTTTACCCCCTGCTGATTAAGCTGATCCAGCGATGTGATTCCTTTGTCATTGCGACCGCAGCCTCCAAGAAACACGGCAGATGATGTGATCAGCAGGATCATCATCAGAACTGCGGAAATTCTCCTTAACATCTTGATCATTCCTCCATGTCATGGTTTTCGCATCAATCATCTATTCTATAGTAACATGTCCGCCTTCATTTTGACAATGTATCCCGGCGAACGGCCCCGGATTCTTTTGCAGAAATCCATATCTAATAAGAGGTGAATGTGCTTGAAACCCAGTGTTTATGGAAAAAAAGACGTTTCACAGCACTCTGTGAAACGTCTTAAAATCAAGTGTGGAAGATAAAACTTGAATTGAGAACCATACTGCAAATACAGTAAGAACCATCCCCAAAGTCATCAAAACACCAGATCTGGGCTCTTTTGCAGCGTCATTTCTCCGTTCGTGTATTTCGAAAATCCATCTATGAACTCAATATTAATCACCGGATGACCTGTATTATCGTAGTGAAGG
>JAEEHY010000377.1 GCA_016281085.1 Lachnospiraceae bacterium | reverse complement strand
TTTGTAAACAAAATGAAACTGCCTGTATGCAAAAGTCCGTGTCCGGCAGACGGAGATACACGGCGTGAATATGTAAAAAACATATTACGGGATCTTGAAAGAGATAATCACGGCACTGCCGAAAGAATGTTTACGGCTATCATAAACTCTGAAATAAAAGGTTGGAATAAGTCCGAGTAGATTGTTAATTATTTAACGAATAGAACAGAAGAAGTACATCCTCTTTCTATAGTGAATCATTTTATCTACTTTAATATAAAGCTTCCTTAAGAACTGAAAGATTATCTTCCATTACTGACAGATAAGTGATCCCGTTCTCTGCATCCTTTGATGTTACGGACTGCATTGAATTAAGCGTCAGTATTTTTTTTTCATCCTTTGTATTCTCGCATATTGTGTTTGCGATTTTCGTGTCATCTCCTTCTATGGTAAGCACTGATCCAAGTTCAAGCTCATCTGCTTTCTCTGCCAGGAAAACTATCGTATTGAAGCTTGCTTCTGTTTCGGCAGAACAGCCTGCAAATGCGGCATAATACTTAAGTCCGTAATCTTCAACAAGATATCTGAAGGGAAAACGGTCACCGAAAATCAGCGTTTTTACAGGTGCTTCATCTATTACAGCTTCATATTTTTTATCAAGTTCTTTTAGTTTTTCAATATATGTGCCGGCATTGTCATGGTAAGTTTGAGAATTGACAGTATCAATATTTCCCAACGAATCTGCGATCGAAGCAACTATTACTTCAGCGTTCCGAAGAGACAGCCAAACATGCTCGTCATATTCCGTTTCTTCCTCTTCTGAACTCTCCCCTTCCACATCCTGCATACCTTCTACAAGCTCTTCTTCCTTAACATTTTCACCTAAAACATCAAGCAGATTTACTACTTCCATATTCGGGTTTGAAGCTTCGTTTAATATATCATTTACCCATTCATCGGATTCGCCTCCGACATATATGAACAGATCACATGTTGATATCTTTAATATGTCATCAGCGGTCGGCTGATAGCTGTGAAGATCCACTCCGTTATCAAGAAGCATGGTCAATTTCGCGTTACCCGGATTGTCTCCAAGTACATTCCTGACCCAGTCATATTCAGGGAAAATAGTGGCCACTATATTAAGCCCGTCATTATCAGTGTCTGTTTTTCCGGCAACTGAAGCACTGCAGCCGGCGAGAAAACATACTGTTAATAAAATACTCAGTGAATATATAATATACTTCATTTTGATTGAACTGCTTTCCTGTCTTCAAGATTTTTTATCACAAATATAGTACCTATGGTCAAAGCGATGCCTATAGGAAGGCTTATGTACCAGTGTTTTACAAAACCGGCTATAATATATGTAACGAACGAAAGTCCGGCTGCTGTCATCGCATAAGGAAGCTGGGTTGATACATGCTGTATATGATCACACTGTGCACCGGCACTTGCCATAATGGTTGTATCGGAGATCGGCGAACAGTGATCACCGCATACGGCCCCGGCCATGCAGGCTGATATGGCAATTATCATAAGTTCATTGGACATATCCCCACCGAAAACATTAACTACTATAGGTATTAGTATACCGAAGGTTCCCCAGGATGTTCCTGTTGCGAACGCAAGGAAGGTTCCCACGATAAATACGATTGCAGGAAGAAGTCCCATAAGAGCTCTGTTGTCTGCAATATTTTCGACAAGACCTGCCACATAATCGGCGGCACCCAGAGAATCGGTCATGGATTTAAGTGTCCATGCGAAGGTCAATATAAGTATTGCGGGTACCATACTGTTAAAGCCCTTGGGCAATGCATCCATGCATTGTCTGAAACTTAAGACCTTTGTGGCCATCATAAATACTATAGTAATGACAAGAGCTGAAACCGAACCGTATACAAGACCCACCGAAGCGTCTGAATTTGAAAAAGCATCCACGAAGCTCTCTCCCTCAAAGAAACCGCCTGTATAGATCATTCCGATGATACAGCTTATGATAAGTACCAAAATAGGGACGATAAGATGAATGATCCTGCCCTCTGTTCTGCCTTTTGAAGAGGTTTTCATGTCTACACCTATAACGGGCTGTTCCGAATCCTCCCCATCTTCATCTTCTTTTCGGATATTTGCTTTCATGTTTGAGGCTGTTTTCATCGGACCGTAATCCACATCCTTAAGCGACAGTGTAAACATCATTACAATTGTCAGAAGAGCATAGAAATTATACGGTATGGCACGCACAAACAAAGTCAGTCCGTTAGCTCCGTCGACAAAACCCGTAACAGCGGCTGCCCATGAAGAAATGGGAGCGATTATACACACGGGCGCTGCCGTCGCATCAATAAGATATGCAAGCTTGGCACGTGAAATATTGTGCTTATCGGCAACAGGCCTCATAACAGAGCCAACAGTCAGACAGTTGAAATAATCATCTATAAAGATCAGCATTCCCAGTATTATCGTGGCTATCTGTGCACCTGTCCTGGTCTTCACATGCTCGGTAGACCATTTGCCGAAGGCGGCAGATCCGCCCGCTTTGTTCATAAGCATTACAATTGTTCCCAGAACAACAAGGAAAATAAGGATCCCGACATTCCATGGATCGGAAAGCTGGGTTATCATACCGTCTACAAAAACATGTTCCATGGTTGCAGAGAAATTAAAACCCGAATACAGTACTCCTCCCGCCAGAATACCCACAAACAGGGAAGCATAGACTTCCTTTGTTAAAAGAGCCAGTGCTATGGCTATTATAGCCGGCATTAATGACCAAAAAGTGTTTGCAAACATGAATTCACCCTCCTTTTAAAGCTCCATGGCAATGTTGTATACCGCGGGATTTAACTCCTTAATGTAGTCCATATGTTCATTCATAAGCTCTATATTATTATCATACTCTGTGTGAAAATACTTTATCAGATTGTAAAATGCCCAGGCAGAGTCCGGTGTAAGATAAACGGTTGCCTTGCCGAAATATTCACGTGCTGCCGATCTGTCAATATACTCCTTTAATACGATCCTGCCATTCTTACAGATCACCTCTCCCGTCATATAAAAAAGGCCCAGTCTGTTGGCAGCGTAAGGCTCATATCTGTCAGCCGAGAGTTTAAGATATCCTACATAGCTGTCCACGGCCTCCTTAACAGTATCTTTATCCGATGTTTCGGCAAGCGTAATTATCCTGTCAGCCTCTTTAAGTGCAAGATTGTTGGAAGCATACACATACCCCTCTTTGGCCGCTTCCTTATAGAACAGCTCTGAAGCATCACAGCATCCATTTATGGTACCAAGTGACCCCTCTTTAACATATACGCCGGCATAATCCTTACCCTCGATACATTTGGAAAATGTATGCTTAAGAATGTCAAACAATTCCTTATCATTACCGGCTTCATAAAGTATCCTTCCAATAAGATTAAGTGCTCCCGGGATCGTTACATATGAAAGAGCACAGCATAGCAGTTCAACAGACAGAGCCATCCGCTCTTCTGTCTGCATCCTTTCGATCACGGATATTTCCTCACAATCTTTTATAAATGAGCCGCGTCTGTAATTCACAAGACAGAATGCGATCATCCAGTAGGACAAAGGATAGGCGCCTGCGCCAAAAGACCATTTACCGTCGGTATCTATTCTGACATCTGCTGCTTCCAGATACAATCCGAAAGCTTCCCTGTAAGCATTCTTTCGTAAGATCCTCTTATAAAAGATCATATCGGCGTACATTTTTTTTGCAACCCTGTTACCGTTTTGCGCCATGATCATTATTTCTCTTTCGGCAGTATGTGAAGCTGTCCCGTATTTTTTGTATATTTTCTCAGTATACTCATCCATATCTTTAAGATACTGATCATTACATTTGAAGTTCACCATCTGGGTGCTCCTCCTTTTCGTTATGAAGAGATTTATCCGGAAGCGGTATCTGAATCAGTATTATAGCCACAAACATAACGATGCACCCGACACTTTCCCTGAATCTCATTTTTTCATGAAGCATAAGAGCTCCGCCGAGTACAGCAAATACCGCTTCTAAGCTCATTATCAGTGAAGCCGGTGTGGGATCTGTAAACTTCTGCCCCACTATCTGCAGCGTATATCCCATTCCCCCGGATACCAGACCGCAGTACAATATAGGTATTATTGCTGTTTTAACACTGACCAATGAAGGAGTTTCAAGAACAAACGCAAGTATTCCCGTAATGACCGAAGCGACCGCAAACTGTATAGCCGATATGGTAACAGGATTACCTCTTGAAGCAAAATGATCACAACACAATATATGCCCGCTGTACAGAAGCGCACAGATACACATAAGTGCATCCCCCTTTGTCAGAGTAAGCTTCTGTGTAACACATAAAAGATACATACCGACGACACCGAGGATAACTGCCGTCCAGACCAGCCATGTATTTCTCTTTTTGAACAGAATAAAATTTATGATCGGAACAAACAGCATATACATGGCTGTAATGAAGCCTGCTTTGCCTGCTGTTGTATACACTATTCCCGTCTGTTGGAAAAGCGTGGCAAAAGAAAGAAAAGTACCGCAGCAAATACCACCAAGCAGAGTATATTTCCTGTGAGCTGCTCGTACTTCTCGGGTCATCCCTGAAATATTTCGTTCAACCTTTATACTGAGTATCCATGCAACCAGACCTACTGCAATTGCGGATATTATCATTCGTGAAACCGTGAACGTGACGGGACCGATACTCTCCATACCGACACGCTGCCAGGAAAATCCCAATCCCCAGATAACTGAAGTAAATATCAGGATTGTGTTTCCGAGCAATTTTCTTTTGTCCATTGAATCCTTGTAACCTTACGGGTTAAAACTAACCCTTCCTTTTCCTGTCCTCTTTGAAGAATAAAGCGCTTCATCAGCCTTCTTTAATATTCCGTCTATATCATAGACATTTCCGGTACAATATACATCGGCACAACCCATGCTGACAGATAACGGAACTCCTGCCTCGCGTGACACTTTGCCTATTCTTTCTTTTAGATCATTAAGCCGTTCTTCCGTCTGTTCCCTGTTTCCGGGTATGATTCCGACAAATTCATCTCCACCCCAGCGGCAGACCTGATATTCATATCTTACGGTAAGCCTGATCTCATTCGCCACTATACGGAGTGCCGAATCTCCGGTATTATGACCGTAACTGTCATTTATTTTCTTGAAATCATCAATGTCGAGAATGAAAAGATGTGCATTGTCATAATCGGTCTTTCTGCAGTTCTGACACCACCATATTTCAAAGCTGTCTCTTCCGTAAAGTGCTGTAAGCTTATCCCTTGATGCTTTCTGAAGCGTACGCCACAGACTGATACGTGTTTCCTTTGATGCAAATACAATAATGATGGAATCCACTTCTTTGTCCTGTCTGCAGGGAATGACAAATTCATCACCGTCACTGAGTTCCATCCTTGAACCGGGCTCAAGCAGCTTTCCCTTATACATTATTCCGTTCGTTGTTTTCTCAACATTGTAAAAAACCCTTCCGTTTTCGGTATCAAAGTTCCCATGCTTCCTTGATACAAAACGATAGGCTATGGGAATATCCGGCGTTTCCGTTTCAGTCGGACGTCCCATTGTCTGATGCCCCAAAAGAGAATACTCGGTTATCGATCTGCCCTGACAGATGAATAAACATGGACTGAAATCATTAAAATCTTCAGCATTTCCCATATCTTCGCCTGATGCATCCAAAATCATATCGGTATTGTCTTCCATATTATCAACCTTTCATAAAAGGGTTAACAGTACTTAATTACTCACGCACACTTCTTGACCTTTGAACATATTTTCGGTATGATTATAAATATCCATAACAGCACATAAATTTTAAAATATCAGGCACAAGCTTGCTTGTAAGACTGATATTTATAATAGAACCTCTGTTTAACCACCATCAGTTAACTATCATAAAGGAATTATATTATATATGTCATCACAGGTCAAACAAAACAAATACCGTGATTATCACGAACAGAACGATATAAACAACACCCTGAAGCTTAGGGAGATCATCACTACTCTTCCAGGTTTTTGCCGTGATTTTTTCCTGGGAATAAAAGATACCACGTCTACCAGGACAAGACTTGCATATGCGTATGATCTGAGGATTTTCTTTGAGTTCCTTCACGAAACCAATCCGGCCTGCAGAAAGACTGAAATAGAGGAATTTGATATCCGGATACTGGATATGCTTAAGCCGATGGATATAACCGAATATCTTGATTATCTTACCTATTATGTTAAGGATGGTGAGACGATCACCAATGATGAGAGGGGGAAACAGCGTAAGCTATCATCATTGCGAAGCATGTACAACTACTTTTACCGCACGGAAATGATAGAAAAGAACCCGGCGGCTTTGGTAGAAATGCCCAAGCTTCACAGTAAGGAAATAATCCGTTTGGATATAGATGAGGTTGCCAGGCTGCTTGACAATGTAGAGAGTGGCGAAAACCTCACAAAAAAGCAGATGGAATTCCATGAAAAAACCAAGATAAGAGATCTTGCCCTTATGACACTTCTTCTCGGTACCGGGATCCGTGTTTCCGAGTGTGTGGGCCTTGATATTAATGATGTTGATTTTAACAACAACGGGATCCTCATCAAACGTAAGGGAGGATACGAGCAGATTGTATATTTCGGCGATGAAGTTGAAGCCGTTTTAAGGGAGTATATGGAAGAACGAGGTCATGTAATAGCACAGTCCGGGCATGAACAGGCTTTATTCCTGTCATTGCAGAACAGGAGGATATCAGTGCGATCCGTAGAGAAGCTTGTGAAGAAATATGCCATGACCGTTACGACACTGAAAAAAATAACCCCTCATAAACTCAGGAGTACATACGGTACCAATCTCTATAATGAAACGGGTGACATATATCTTGTGGCCGATGTCCTGGGACATAAGGATGTAAATACGACCAAGAAACATTACGCGGCACAGGACAGGAACAGACTGCGAATGGCAGCCAATGCTGTTAAGCTTCGTGAATCCTGAACATGAAATGATCTTAAATGTATATTATTTTGTAACTATTCAGAACAGGTAATGTCATAAGGAATCCACCGCAAGCGGTACCCCTTATGACGAATTCTCAAAATACTTCGTATTTTTCGCTGTTTTGGATTCATCCAATACAAATATTTATAAAACATGCCTCTTTCATGCAAGCATGAGAGTCATATTTTAAAATATTTGTGCTGTTCTGAATAGTTACATTATTTTATTGCTAACAGCACTGCTTAACGGTTATAATGTTGGTAACTGCTCATAACTGCTTTGAGTCTGTTCTGAACAGTTACATCCAAATTACAAATTTGAAACTTAAAGGAAGGCTTGGATATGGAAAAAATACTGGATGCTAAAATTTGGGATACCAAATTTCTGAGAATACTGATACCTGTAGTTATCGGTTTTCTTGTAATAAATGCGATCAAAAAAGTGTTCAAAAAACGTGCACAGGTTCAGAAAAACCTGCACGAAAGATATCTTGCCCAACTGATGGAACTTGTGGTCATAATAGTATGTCTTATAGATATCGCCGGTGTAATAGATGAAACAGATGATCTGACCACGATGCTGATAAGAGGATCCGCACTTATCGTTGCAATACTCGGTTTTGCTGCACAGACCGCAATTTCCGATATCATATGCGGCTTCCTTATAAGTATTTTCAAGCCTTTTGAGATAGGCGACAGGATCATAGTCGAAGGACAGGACCCCGGAATTGTTGAGGATATAACTCTCAGGCATACCGTATTAAAGATTTACGACGATCTGCGGATTATTCTTCCGAACAGTCAGCTTAACACGAAGACACTTATCAATACAAGCTATAAGAATAAGGAACGGCGCGGTGTCCACCTTCAGTTTTCGGTGAGTTATGATACGGATATCCAGAAGGCAATAGATGTCATTCGTGACTGTGTTGCAGAGAGTCCGTACACACTTATGGTAGAAAATAACGGTATTATAGAGGACTCGGGTCCTGTATACTTCCTGAAGTTTGCTGACAGTGCCCTTATTTTGGATACAACTATCTTTATAAACAGAAACACAAGCAGTTACATCGCTACTACTGATATTAATCTCCGCGTTAACAATGCATTTAAGGAGAACGGAATTGAAATTCCTTACAACTACCTGAATGTTATTCAGTTCGAGGGTGAGAAGGCTGTTGTCCAGGCTGACGACAATCCGGATAAAGCCAAAAAGAAAAAAACTGCTCCTTCCAAGCGTCATTACAGAACAAACACTGTAAGGCTTCTGGATAATTGCAGCAATATTAAAGAAGCTGTGGATGTGGCGGATCTCTTTTCAAAAAAACAGCGGCTTGAGCCCGCTGCAAAGATGCAGCTTGAGCTGCTGACCGAGGAAACCATAGGGATTATCAGCAGTATAGTTGAAGGTGCCAATACAAGCTTCTGGATAGAGGGAAGCGGTCTTAAATACAGGATCCATGTAAGCTTCTCGGCCAAACTGGACAGTGCCGAATACAAGAAGCTCATTAATCTTTCATCCTCCGGTAAAAATGAAGCTGCCAAAGGTTTCACGGCCAGAATATGGGATATCATGATCAGGGGACTGAATGATACGCAGAATTCGGACAATGATAAAAACAATAGCGATACAGGTACAGGATACAACTGGTCCTTAAGCGAAGCGGATGAGATAAATGAAGAAGAGATTTCAGAATCAATACTCGGTGCCATCGCTGATGATATCAAGGTAAGCGTTACCAAAGATCGTGTTAATTTCATGGTAATAAAATCATTACAATCACCTTAAAGGATCATCGGGCGAACAATTTTTCGGAATATATGTTTGCATTTGGAAAAATTATATGTTATACTCTTCCTATCCAAACGAATGTTTGAACATTCGCCATCTTAAGGAGGTAATATATGGCTTACGGAAAGATAACTGCGAAACAGCAGGAAATACTTGATTATATTAAGAAAGTGACGCTGCAGCGCGGGTATCCTCCGGCTGTCAGGGAAATATGTGAGGCAGTCAAGCTTCGTTCGACATCCTCGGTTCATGCTCATCTTGAAACCCTGGAGAAGAACGGATATATCAGACGTGATCCTTCCAAGCCGCGTGCCATTGAAATAATTGATGACAGCTTCCAGATGGTAAGACAGGAAATGACCTCTGTTCCTATAGTTGGACAGGTTGCCGCCGGATTACCGATACTTGCCGAGCAGAATATTAACGGCTACTTCCCTCTCCCCATGGACATAGTTCCCAACAATGAAGTGTTTGTACTTAAGGTCAAGGGTGAAAGCATGATCAACATCGGTATCATGGACGGTGATCAGATATTTGTGGAATGCTGTAATTCCGCAAATAACGGTGATGTGGTTGTTGCCCTGATCGATGACTCTGCCACCGTGAAGACCTTCTACAGGGAAGACGGTCATATCAGGCTTCAGCCCGAGAATGATACAATGGAGCCTATCATAGTAGACAGCTGTCTGATCATAGGTAAGGTATTCGGAGTGTTCAGAAGGATGTGATCACCTTACCATCACTCCAGATGCGTTCAAGATTATAAAAGCTTCGATTTTCTTCATCAAACAGATGAATTACGAAATCAACATAGTCCATAAGTATCCAATTCGCCGAATCATATCCTTCGATCTGTTTCGGCGAAAGATGTTTATGGGCCAGTTTTTCCTCAACATTATCACACATTGCCTGTATCTGATTGGAATTTGATCCGGAAGCTATTATGAAATAATCCGCCATAACACTGATCCTGCTGATATCGATCACACGGATATCCATAGCCTTCTTATCCAGCAAAGCATCGGTTGCTGTCCTTATCATATCCTTTAATTCATTCGAAATATCTGTATCTGTTTCTTCAATCATTTTGTTGGCGTCACTCATTGATCTGTTTCCTCTTGTAGTACTCATATGCACTCATGGTAGTAATGTCAATACTGTTTTCACTGCTTGAAAGATATCTTATCGTATCACCCATTATCATCACAAGAACTTCATCGATGTTATCCGAATTAAATGCCCTGCTTCGTATCCTGTCAAGATCAGAGGCTTTACTTCTTGTAGGCTCAATATAATCTGAAATAAATACTATCTTTTCAAGAAGGGACATATTCTGTCTTCCGGTTGTATGCCATCTGATCGCATTGAGAATATCCGGATCCTCAATGCCGTATTTTTTCTCGGCGAGATATGCTCCGTATTTCGCATGAAGAAGGAAACCGTTGGCCTTCTCGAAGCCTGTGATCTCTATATCATTTTTTATGCACTGCTCTATCAGTTCATCATCCTTGTAACTCTTGGCGCAGTCATGCAGAATGCCCGCAATCTGGGCCTTGAAAACATCTTCATCATATTTCATTGCCAGTGCAGCTGCAATTCCTGCAACTCCGACAGAGTGTATATATCTGTGATGTTTAAGCTGTTTCTCCATCTTGTCATACAATGAATACATGAATTTATCATCGTAATTATATGAGCTCATTATTTATATAATCCTTTTGACTGAATAATGTTTAATACGGCTTCGGGAACATAATAGCGGATCCCTCTTCCCTCTCTTAAGTTATCCCGTATCATGCTTGAAGATATATCTATATCCGGTGTATCAAGAAGCTTTATGGAAGAATTGTATTCAGACTCAAGATGCTTAACAATGGAGAGAAGCCGTTCATCGGGTTCATGTCCCCTGGGCGCCACCACCAGAACACATTTATCGAAAATGGTCTGTGAGTCATGCCATGTTTCGATATTGTATATCGAATCCTCACCAATTACAAAATACCATTTATTGCCGGGATATATTTCATTTAACTCCGTTAATGTCTCACTGGTATAAGTATTACCCCTCTTTCGTATTTCATGATCTGAGACGGCGAAATGATCGTTGCCCTCAACAGCTGCACATACAAGTTCCATACGAGTTGAAGCATCGAGTATCGTTGAAGGATCTTTTAAATAGGAACAGCCTGTAGGCATAAATATGATACTGTCAAGCTCAAGTATCTGATATGCATTCTCCGCAAGTATCAGATGTCCGATATGAATGGGATTAAAGGTTCCGCCCATTATACCTATCCTTTTGTTTGATGGATTTAAGTCTGACAAAGTCATTTCTCTCCACCTGCCTTTTACCATAACTGCATATACTTTAAACCTTATTAAGCCGTATCTTCATGATCCGTTACGATACAGGAAGCTTGATCGCCGGCTTGTCCCTGTTCGGCTTATAAAGAACGATCTTCTTGCCGATAACCTGTACTATCTG
>JAEEHY010000376.1 GCA_016281085.1 Lachnospiraceae bacterium | reverse complement strand
TATCTCCCTGTCGGTCATTGCCGACAGTGCCCTTGCATAATATTCAAGCTGGACGTGATAACGTTCCGCCAGCTCTTCGGCGTCATCCACCCTGTCCGTTTTGTAATCCACTATTACTATCTTATCGTCTTCAATGAAATATGCATCTATTATACCCTGAATGAGCAATCCGTCAAAGTTAAACATAAAAGGCTGTTCCCTATAAAGAAAACCTTCCGCATCGGCACGCTTCATTCGCAAAGCAAGATCGCTGTTTACAAAACCCCTGATTTCATGAAGCCTAACACAGTCAATGAGATCATCCTCCATAAGTCCCTGTTGTCTGACATATTCAAGGAAGGAGCGTATGTCTTCTTCAGCAGTGCCCCGGCTGTAATCCCATATCTCAAACACACGGTGTACCGCCGTACCGTGGAGCGTTGCCGGTATCTCCTTATCCTGCTCTCTTATAAAGTCAGGAATATACGGCTTTATCTCCTCTCTGTCAGATATGTATCCGGAACCCTTCGCAACGGCCGGCAAAGCTTTCTCATCCACTTCAAGGCTTACAACAGGTATTTCCTTATCCTCCGTATCCTCATGCATGCTCCGCCTCTTAAGCTCCGTAACCGATACCTTTTCATACTGTTTCTTTTCATTCTCATAAGGGTAAATGAAGCTGAACCTGTCAAGAAGCATATCCGTATATTCGTCCTTCCCTCTCAGGCTGTCATAGGCCGGTCCTCCACCGGCTTCATATCGGACGTTAAGCTTAGAGAACAGCTCAGCCTTTACCGTCTGAATATCTACAGTCTCCTTTATTGCAGCATCAACCATATCCACAGCCGAAACGGTGTTGACCATATATGACTTCAGACCTTCATTGTTAAGCCCGTAGAGAATAAGATCAAGATATGAACAGCATTTGACAAGGCCTGCATCAAATTTCAGGGCATCTTCGAAATCCTTAACGACTCCGGTCATAATAAGCTTCTCCTTGGCCCTTGTCATCGCAACGTACAGCACGCGTTCTTCTTCCGCTAGTGTTTCATACAGCTTCTTCTTTGCTACTGCACTCTTTATCCCGGTCATTCGTCTGACCCTCAGCCCGGGATCAACGTATTCCATACCTATTCCCAGATCTATGTCCGGAATGATCGTGGCTCTCACATCCATCAGATTGTACTTCTTGTGGATCCCCGCAACAAAGCATACCGGGAACTCCAGTCCCTTGCTCTTGTGGATAGTCATTATCCGTACGGTGTCATCATTCTCATCAAGGACATTGGCCTCTCCGAAATCAATATCATACTTTCTCAGCGTTTCAATATATCTGATAAAGTGGAACAATCCCTTGTAACTGAGCTTACCGTAATCATCCGCTTTCTTCAGGAGCATATTAAGGTTGGCCCTCTTACGTTTCCCGTCGGGCATCGCGGACACATAGGTTCCGTAACCGCCGTCAATTATTTCAAGAAGCAGTTCATATACCCCGGTATATCTGACCTTTGCACGAAGTTCATCATACTTTACAAGGAATTGAGCTGCCTTTTTATTAAGTCCTCCATCATCCTCATTTGCGTGTCTGTCAGATCTGACTCCCGTTTCCTTTTGTGCATCTTCCGGGTTTACGCCGCCGGAACCTTTCCCGCCTGCTGCCATCTTAAGAGAATCATACAGATAGCCGGCAGGGTACCCGGTTCGTAATACAGCCATTTCCTCATCCGAAAATCCACCGAAAACGGAATGCAGGACTGCCGCGATCTTTATGTCCTGAAGAGGATTGTCCAGGATTGCAAGATAGTCAAGCAGTACAGACACCTCCATGGCGGAAAAATATCCCGTCTGGCTCATTACGTGAACAGGGATACCTTCAGCCGCAAGTATCTTTTTGAATTTCTCGTCCCATCCTTTGGCGGATCTTAACAGTATTACAATATCAGAATATCGAATATGCCTCATTTCACCGTCGTAAACCATCTGCTCCCGCATCAGTTCCTTAATACGTCCTGCAATAGCCTTTGCTTCAAGCTCACGACTGTCTATACCCTCCTGAGCACCCACCAGGAGCAGCTCGGTCTTCTCCTGTTTATCACTTGTTTCGGGATATTGCGCGCCCGGATGCAGTGCTGCCGCACTGTCATAATCTATACCGCCGAATTCCTTACTCATGATCTGTGCAAACAGTTCATTAACTGATGTAAGTACCGATGCGCGGCTTCTGAAATTGGTGCTTAAGTCTATACGCCGGTTACAGGTTCTTTCACCCGGCTCCAAATTACTGTCAGTGTCATTTCCCGTCCCGGGTCTGTCAGCTGCGCTTCCGGTGGAAAATGAATTGTATTTCTCCATAAACAGCTGCGGTCTTGCAAGACGGAAGCTGTATATACTCTGCTTGACATCCCCCACCATAAAGATATTGTTACCGCGCGCAATGTACTTAAGCAGCTCTTCCTGAACCAGATTGCTGTCCTGATACTCATCAACATATATCTCCTCAAAGTACTCCCTGTACTCCTTCGCCGTGCTTCCGTCCTCAGCCGACAATATATCAATGCACATATGTTCAAGATCGGCAAAATCAACTATCAGCCTGTCTCTCTTGGCCAGAGCATACCGGTCCATAAATTCGCCGGTCAGCCTTATGATCTCCGAAGCAACGGGTGCGCATGCATGTATCCTGTCTCGGTTCTCCTCAAGCGTAAGCCGGAACTCACCTGTCGCAAGGCCGCTTACTGCCTTCTTATATCCATCCCTGAGTTTCTTTACCCTGTCCTGTATGTCCGGATCAACATAGGGTCCGTCCTTCTTCGCTCTTCCAAGCTTGGGAAAAGGCTCCCTCATAAGTGATGACCTGAGTCCTTCATAGGTGCTATTCTCATACATATCGGTGAGCAGCTCAATATCCTTACCGACAGCCTCAGCATACATATACGGACCATCTGCCTGCGTACACAATTCATATGTCCTTTGTGCGATATTCATCGCTTCACTGATTATATATTTTGAATTATCTATCAGTTCTTTCACCCATCCGTCTGAGACAGCCGGATCATCTGAGGTTCCTTCGTCCTGACCGGTATAGGTATACACTTCCTCACACTTCTTAAGCCATTCCTTCGGTTCAGGATGGCTCATCGCAAAATCATACAGCCTGTCTATCATGTCCGCAACCGCATCATCACTCTTTCCGGCCGCAATACATTCCGTCATGTTTATAAAGCTGTCACTGCCTTCTTCATAGGCAGCTTCCAAAACCTCTGTTAAAACATCCTGTTTGAGAAGCTTGCATTCTCCTTCATCCGCAACACGGAAGCCGGGATCTATGCCTATCTCCTGAAAATGATTACGGATCACATTCAGACAGAAACCGTGAATGGTTGATATCTGCGCATTATGTACAAGGGTGGACTGGCGGACAAGATGCCTGTTGAGCGGTTCCACCGCACGTTTCTCATCTATTGCCTTCATTATCTTCTCACGCATCTGATCAGCTGCCGCCTTGGTAAAGGTCATGACAAGAAGCCTGTCGATATCGACAGGATCGCTACTGTCAAGCACCCTCCTTATAATGCGTTCTACCAGTACGGTAGTCTTACCCGAACCGGCTGCTGCCGATACCAGAAGGTTCTCGTTCCTTGATTCAATTGCCTGTAACTGTTC
>JAEEHY010000375.1 GCA_016281085.1 Lachnospiraceae bacterium | reverse complement strand
GTATAAAAAACTAGATTGCTGACAATTATCTGTAGGAACATTAACCCCTCCCAAAGCATCATGTTCCTACGAATAATCGCCATACTTAAGTACAGGCACCGACGGATCCGTCTTCTTTAATGTGGCCTGCACATCAATAACATTCTGATTGGAACTTCCTTTCCAGAGAAGTTTGGTATCTTTAAGATCAACTTTGAATTCTCCGTCCACCACTACATCGATGTTTTTCATCATCGGGTAGTGCCATATATCCTTCCAGTCAGAACCTGTATATAGCCAGATAGTCTTATCCGGGTATTTGTCCTTAATCTCCTGAATGAATGCTCTTACATCAAGTCTGTTGGCAGAATGAAGCGGATCTCCTCCGGAAAAAGTGATCCCGGATATATAATCCTTGTCAAGCTGCTCATATATCTCCTGCTTGGCCGCCTCATCAAAAGGGAGTCCCCCGTCCGGATCCCATGTAATGGGATTCTGACAGTCCTTGCAGCAATGATCGCATCCGGCAAGCCAGAGTACCACCCTGAGCCCGTCGCCGTTAAGCATATCATCCTTCGTAATATTATGATATCTCATTACTACATAGACTTCCTTTCTGCAATCTCGGCCATTTTGGCATCATTAAGTCTTGTGTCTCCGTGAACTCTCGAATAAGAAAGATATCCGTTCATACGGTCGATCTTTGTAAGATTTCTCGAACCGCATACGGGACATACATCCATCTCAAGTTCCTGATGACCGCAGTCATCGCAATAAGCAAGACTCATGTTGACGCCTTCATAGAATCCCATCTCCATGGCACGTCTGATGAGAGTCTTAATGGCTTCGATATTGTAGTCAATGGGATATTTCACATACTGTATCTTACCGCCGTTACAGAGTTCCCAGAACTGATATTCCTTATCCTGCTTCTGTATGGGAGTGATATCTTCCGTTACATGGCAATGGAAAGAATTAGATACATATTCTCTATCTGATACGCCCTCGATGATACCGTATTTTTTACGGAACTGCTTAACCTGAAGACCGCAAAGATTCTCTGCGGGAGTTCCGTAAATGGCATAGAGATTACCATCCTCTTCCTTGAATTCGGCAATCTTATTATTGATATGCTCAAGAACCTCAAGGGCAAAAGCGTTGTCTTCCACAAGAGACTTGCCGTTGTAAAGAACCTGAAGTTCGTTAAGCGCTGTTATACCAAAGGAAGCTGTAGCTGCCTTAAGCAAAGGCTTAATCTTGTCGGTAAGCTTAAGATGACCGCCGTAGAAACCGCCCTCACAATATGCAAGAGGATTGGTTGAGGCTCTCATCTCGCCAAGATAAGCATATGTACGTATATGAAGCTGACGGATAAGGTTGAGATAATAATCCAGCACTTCATAGAAATCCTTGCTCTCATGACGGGCCTTGGCCAGAATCATGGGCAGATGAAGGCTGACAGCACCGATATTGAATCTACCTACGAATATAGGCACATCCTTATCGTCTGCAGGATGCATTCCTCCTCTTTCATACCAGGGGCTTAAGAAGGCACGGCAGCCCATGGGCGAGATAATCTTGCCGTACTGCTTGTACATTGACGCAATATAGCCCTTGCCCGTAAGTGACAGCCAATCGGGATACATTGTCTTCGATGAGCATAATACTCCCGCTTCAAAAACATCCTCAAGAGGCTTACCCGATACGTGAAGATTCTCGTCATATAAGAATACAATCTTAGGGAAAAGAACGGGCTTCTTGCATTCTTTCTTTCCCTGGCCTTTACGACGCACGTTGAGCATTGAAATGGTAGCAAGCTTTGCAAACCTTCCCTGGCCCGTTCCTGCGGTAACGGTTATAAAAGGATAATCTCCTCTTGATGAAGCAACTGTATTGAATTTGTATTCCCATCCCTGGAATCCCTGTTCCATATCTCTTACAACGTCGGCATAAGCTTCGGAACATGCCGTCTCCTCATCTATACCGAGTCTCTTATATTTGTCGATATATTTCTGATAGGATTTCTCAGCATATGGCTCAAGGATATTATCAACACTGGGTACGGTAAATCCGCCGTACTGCTGGCTGGCAGCACTGAGTACGATATCTCCGATAACGTCAAAAGCAGTATCAAGAGTCTTGGGTTCGTTGTACCAGATATTACCCATCTCAAATCCGCCGGAGAGAACATGCTCAACGTCAAAAAGACAGCAGTTCATGGTATCTCTTCTGGCACTCATATCATGAATGTAGATATAGCCGTCCCTGCATGCCTGAATCTCTTCGGTAGTAAGGAAGAACTTCTGATATAATTCCTTATTTAACTGGTTGAATATAAGTGATCTCTTTGTTGAAACAAGGGCAGAATCCGTATTGGCATTCTCCTTGTCACCGACATACATAATAGACTGGCTCTTTTTGTACACATCATCAAGCATGCGCACAAAGTCCTGCTTATAATTACGGTAATCTCTGTATGATTTGGCTACGATTGGTTTTACCTGTTCGAGGGAACTCTCTACAATATTATGCATGATGGGAATGGGTATCTCATCAGTATCCATCTCATCCACTCTGTCAACAACATACTGACAGATCTTCTCTTTTTCTTCTTCCGTGAATTTTGTAAGTGCACGGTATGCACTCTTACCTACGGCATTGATAACCTTCTGGACGTTGAACTCTTCTCTGGCCCCGTCCTTCTTGATTACATAAACATCCCTTTTTGTCTTGAATTTTTCCCCGTAATAATTCTCCTGCTGCTCAGCAGAACCAACCTTGTCAGCCATTTTACAACAACTCCCTTTCCGATTAATTGAAAATACATGATAATGATAAAAAAAGAGATACAACCACAATATGTTGTAC
>JAEEHY010000374.1 GCA_016281085.1 Lachnospiraceae bacterium | reverse complement strand
TCTCCTCGACCTCATAACTGTATTCCTCTTCCGTTGTGGATCCATCGGAATGCCTTACAGTCCTGGTTCCGGTCTTTGTGACTGTCCTTGTCCTTGTTTCCATCCTCTGTCTTGTCGTAAGCTTATACTGCTGCGAAAAGAGCGTGTTAAGGATTTCTCTGACCGAAGCCTTCTTATAATCCTCATATTTGACTGTAAGGTATGCTGCCAGTTCATACGGATTATGACCGATCTCATCAAGGAAGTATTCATACTCGTCATAACCGGGATAGGCCGAAGGTATATTGTCGATCTGCCGTCTTAGCTGCTGCTCCTTCTCCGTATACAGCCTGTCAACGGCAAGGATATCCTCATCATATGCCGTGAAGGTTGTTGCCGATACAGGGTTGCCTATTGAAGCTGCAAGCACCGTACAGGAAGTGAAGGCCGCCCCTATCACCATGACTGTCGCCCCTGCGGCCGCTACTATGATAAGCGGCTTTGGGTTTGTCACGACCATTTCCCCAATCTTAATGAAGAAACTGCGTACAGATTCCACAACCCTATGCGCTGCATCTGCAACAATACTGCCTTCCTTCTTTATCTTCTCTGCTTCCCTGCCCTTTGAATGGTATGATCTCCTGATCCTTTTCTTCTGGAACTCCCTTGATGCCTTACCGGAACCTTCCCCGATACTGTCGGCTTTATGAATGCCGGGGATGGCACTGTCCGCTTCCGCTGCTTCGCTCTTCGCGTGATCCTTCTTTATCTTCCTGCTGTAAAGTGCATCCTTAGTCTTTGCAGCAGCTGACTCCGCTGCATCCGCGGCGGTCATGCCATCCTTTAATGCCTCTGTGCCTGCATTGTTGTCCTCGTTCTTTATAATGATCTCCCTTACATCACGCCTTATACCAAGCTCCTTATACGACCGCTTACGTCCCTTCTTTACCGCCGCACGGTTCTTCTTTATCTGCGCTGCCGTTTCCCGGTTATCCTTCCTTCCGTGCCTCAGCTTCTGTCCGCTGTACTCATCACGGGAGGATCTTTGTTTAAGCTTCTTCTTATCTTCATTCATACTCAGCTCTCCTCTCTTTCCGTGCTCCCGCCTGCCTCGTCTGTAATGGCTCCGGGCTTGTCCGAGAACTTGGTGGTCATGATCCTGTACAGTTCAAGGTCTGTCGGGAACCTGTCTACGAACGGCAGGATCACATCTCCGTAAAAAATAAGCCCTTCACCTTCTCCCGAGTGTGTTACATAGGATAACTGGTGAGGACTTATATTGAGCTTGCTCGCGAGTATCGCACGGTCTCCCGCTGCCTGGTTGAGCAGATATATAAAATCACAGTTCTCGAAGATATTCTCAACCTCCTTTGACGCGAGCAGGTCCTTTACGTTCTGGGTTATCGCGGTCGGTATGCCGCCCCATTTACGGAACCTCTTATATATCTCCACGCTGTAGGCTGCTGTCTGTTCTTCCTTAAGGAGCAGGTGAAACTCGTCCATATAGTAACGGGTACTCCTCCCGCTTTCCCTGTTCTCCGTTACCCTTCCCCATACCTGATCCTGGACGACTAGCATCCCGATCTTCTTAAGCTGCTTCCCGAGCTCCTTGATGTCATAGCAGACAAAGCGGTTATTTATATTAACGTTCGTCCTGTGGTTGAACACATTGAGCGAACCGGATACATATATTTCAAGTGCCGTGGCCACATGCAGCGCCTCGGCCTCATCCTGCAGGAGCAGTTCGTTATAAAGGTCTTCGAGCACCGGCATCTTCTCAGGCACCGGATCCTCAAAATACCGGTTATATATCTTATGGATACAACGGTCGATGACTGTCTTCTCCACCGGCTTAAGTCCCTCTTTACCGCCTACTATAAGCTCGCACAGTGACAGGATGAAATCAGCCTTAAGTGCCACCGGGTTATCATCATCCGAATAGTTCATGTTTATATCCATCGGATTGATATACTGCGTGGAATTAGGGCTTATCTTTATCACCTGCCCGTTGAACCTCTTTACTAACGGTGCGTACTCTGCTTCGGGATCACAGACTATGATATCGTCGTCTGTCGAGAGAAGGACGTTACTCATCTCCCTCTTTGCGGCAAATGATTTTCCGGAACCGGGAGTACCGAGTATAAGGCCGTTGGGGTTCTTAAGCTTCTTCCGGTCTGCCATTATGAGATTATTGGACAGTGCATTAAGCCCGTAATACAGTGATTCCTTTCCGCTCTGGAACAGCTCCTGCGTCGTGAACGGCACAAATATCGCCGTGCTTGATGTCGTAAGCCCGCGCTGTATCTCTATAAGGTTATGCGCAAGCGGCAGCGAACTCATAAGTCCGTTCTCCTGCTCAAAATCAAGCCTTACAAGGTTGCAGTTATGCTTCTGGGCTATCGATGATGCCTGGAACACATTGTTTTCAAGCTCCTGTATGGTGCGGCCGGTGTTCATGACAATGAAGGTCAACAGGAACATCCTCTCGTTCTGGCTCTGCAACTCCTTAAGGAGTGATTTGGCATCCCTGCCGTAGGTTGCAAGGTCTGAGGGAATTATATCCATGTCATATCCTGACCTTACCGCCTTCTTCTGTTCCTCGATCTTGGATCGGTCAAGCTCTGTTATCGTATGCTTCACCGTCTTTATCGCTTCATTCTGGTCTACCGACTGTAAGTGCATGGTCACTATCTGTGTTGATTCCATGTTCAGGAACTCTGCCAGCATCCTGTCGGACAAATCCGAAGCCGTGATCGACAGGAATGACATCGCTCCGTACAGGCTGCCCATGCGGAACGTCCTGCTCTTCTTGAAATCAAATACACTCGGGGCTATGAAATCCTTAACGGACAGTCCCGAGCCTACGAGCCACTTCCAGTCGAAGGCGAACTTGTC
>JAEEHY010000373.1 GCA_016281085.1 Lachnospiraceae bacterium | reverse complement strand
TCCGTTCCCGAACCCAGTTCATCCATGATGACAAAGGAATCCCTGTTTACCATACCAAGTATTTCAAGCACGCTTTTTATATGGGCCGAGAAGGTGGACAGGTTCTCTGAGATATCCTGTCCGTCACCTATGTCACAAAGATAATTTGAATTCATGGGAAGGTCAGCCTCTTTGCAGGTCACGTGCAGGCCGCACTGAGCCATATAGGAATTCAGCATGACCGTTTTAAGGGCCACCGTCTTACCGCCCGTATTGGGGCCCGTGATAACTATACCCCTCTCGCTTTCTCCCATTTCAAAATCAAGCGGTACGTTTATATCCCTGTCCATAAGGGGATGTCTTGCCTTCTTTAATACTATTTTTCTGTCGAAGTTTATAGAAGGTTCAACACAGTCAAGTTCAAGGCTTAATTTACCCTTTGAAAAGATAAAATCGAGTCTTTCGATCATCCTCATGTTTTCCTGCATGGCAGGAATGTGATCAGACACCATTGCGGTAAGGGTATAGAGGATCCTGTAAACCTCATTTTCCTCATCAATCTTAAGCAGCTGCAATTCTTCCGTAAGTTTTGCCACTCCTGTCGGCTCAATAAATAGCGTACTTCCGGTTGAAGACTTATCTATCACGCTGCCCGGCACCTTGAATTTACACTCTTTCTTTACCGGAACACATACACGTCCGTTGCGCATAGTATAATATGTGTCCGACATACAGTCCTTGGCATTCCTTATGACCTGTTCGGCCTTCTGCTTCATGGAATCTTCGATACCCGTGATCTTAGTCCTTATTTCAAAGAGTGACTTTGACGCCCGATCATCCACGGCTCCGTTTCGAATCTGTCTGTTTATCTCATCCCTAAGTTCACTGAGCCCGTCAAGATTTTCATCATAATAGGCAAGGGGATTGTCATACTGCCTGCCACGGCTGAGATAATCCTTCAGCCTTTCTGCAACAACCGTAACGTTCTCAACCCTCTCAAGCTGGTATTGACTCAAGCAGTCACCGCGTCCTGCGACCGTAAGGATCTCATTTATCTCCGTCATATCCTGAAGGGGCGGTATGCCTAGCTTCTCGATCATGTTCCTGCTGTTGGTCGTGTCTTTAAGTTCCTTTCTTAAGGCTGTCTCATCAATGATGATCTCCTTATTCCTGATCTTATCCTTTGCGTATTCGGTAATGGCAAGTCCAGTCCATATTTCTTTTATCTTGTTGAATTCTATCTGTTTTTCTGTATTCATGTCCGTATTCCTTTCAAACAAAAAAACCATGATATCTTAACATACAGATATCATGGCATAATCCATAAACGTATTTACAAACGAGGTTATACTCCTATCCACATTATTAAGCGTAACAAATCAAAGCCGGCGGTATCCGTCAGCTTCCGGGCATCTTCGATCTTTAAAAGATCAACCCTGCGATATGCGATTTGCAATGGTTATCCCACCACACTTAATAACATAAAAAACCTCGTTTGTTTTCTTCTAAAACTCTATATACAATATACTTCTTATATCGCCTAATGTCAAAATCACACTGATCTTGTCCTGTTTTACACTGAACCTGAAAAGTTGGTCACCGTACAATTTTCTGAGATACCTGCTGAACCTTTCCGGCCGCCTCTTTGGGCGTGATCTTACCGTAAGCCAGCTCGTTCAGCACATCACATACTGCAAGGCTCAGATCCTCATATTTGATCCCTCTCGGACCGGCAACATTTGACTTTCCGTTTTCGATTATATAGTCAAGATTCTTTTTGCCGTCTTCACTCAATCCCTGTACATTCAGCTCCATATCGGCACGCGACGGCATATATTCCAGATACTGATTGACCAAAAGATCCTGGCCTTCACCGTCCAGATAAGCCATAAAGCGGAAAGCAGCCTCTTTCTCACGCGACTCCGGATTCAGGCACAGGATAACATCAGCATTTGCGATCACAGGTGCGACTTTTCCGTCGTCATTCCAGTCTATCAGGAAAACATCATGGTCCGCTCCTTCACCGTCAAAGTTTTTACGGGTTCTATCATCGCTTACCGTATACATGTTCATTGCCCAGGAACCGTTTACAAACATAGGGATGGTCCCGTCGCGCTGGAACATATCATTAACCGTGTCATAAATCGGCATTTTGATGGCCTTATCCTGAAATACCCCGTTGCTGAAACAATCCTGCCATATCCTGAAGGATTCTACTAAAGGTTCGGATTCAAAGGTCGCCTTACCCTCTATGGCATCATATAAAGCATCCCTGTCACAGTCAGCCGCTATCGACATCCAAAGGTCAAGATCCATCCATGAATCCGAGGCACCGATCGCCAAGGGATATTGTCCGTTCTCACGAAGTATCCGGCAGGTTTCCTGCATTTCACTGTAGCTTTTTGGCACTTCGCAGCCATATTCTTTAAGCATATTGACATCTGCCCACATGTATCCCGCATAGGTCTGTCCCAAGGGCAGTCCGTAGATCCTGCCGTCATCATCGCTTACATTCTTAAGGCATGAAGCAAGAAATTTATCCTGCCAGTCAGATCCCCAGGTCCTTTCACAATATGGAGTCAGGTCTTCTTCGAAAATCCGGAATGCGTCAAAAGCTGACCCCGCGCTTATCCCGTATATATCAGGTCCCTTTTCTCCTATCAGTTCTACACGCATATGCTCCTGATACGCGTCTGACCTTGTATTAACATATTTTACCTTAATATCAGGGTTTTCTTTTTCAAAAGCATCTATGATCTTATAGATCGGACTGTCAGGTCCCGAATCTGCAGGGTTCCATGTCTGGAAGGTTATGGTGGTTTTACCATCCTGCGGCTGCTCGCTGCACCCTGCAAGAATGCCCGAAAACATGACCATAATCAAAAGAAATAATGCACTTTTTTTCATGATCGGATCTCCTTATACCTTTAAATCACCATACGGACTTTAAATCTGTCATCCTCTGCTATATATCTGATCTCGCTGCCCGTCTTTTCAACAAAATCAAGAACACTTCTGGTACCGATACCATGTCCTATCTCTGTAGTGACGGGATGCCCTTCTTCATCTAGCTCCTGCTTTTCGTCGCATGAATTGACTATCTCTAAAAGGAGCTGTTCCTTGAACTTTGCAGTGACCTCAATAAAGCGGTCTGCTTCCGGAACCTTCAGGCAGGCATGAATGGCATTTTCAAAAAGGTTACTGATCGCAATGGCAAGCTGCATTTCATCAACGCCTGTATTATAGGGAATATTGGCAGATATCGTTACTTTAATATTTTCCCGCTCCGCCATGGTCACATAGTGCATCAGTGCGGCATTAACCGTCGTATTCTCGCAGTAATGCTTACCTGAACGGGGCTCCTGGGCTAAGCGCTCCTCAAGGTACATTCTTGCTTCATCTACGTTCCCCTCCCGAATAAGCGATAAAATAAGCGCCTCAAAATGTCTCCTGTCGTGGCGCATTGTCCTGTCACGGCTAAGTATCTCTTCAGTGGCACGGAGGCGTTCTTTCATGCTGTCTGCGGCCATTTCCAAAATGGCTGCATCTGATTTTAACTTATATTCCTTCTGCTTATGTGCAGTAGTATCAACAAGCGCATACAGCTTTCCGATGATCTCTCCATCGGCTGAAAGCTCTTTTTCCTCAGGTGAATAATATCTGTCGCCCGCCGTTATGGTATCACCTTTTAAGATAGTCTCACGCAGCATATCCACGACACTTTCCGGTTCTTTTTCTATTGCCGGATAAAGTTCTTTTGCATGCTCGTTATAGTACTGCACTCTGCCTTCAGGATCTATTGCGATCACTCCCTCGGACAGCCTGTCAACGATATACTCTCTGGCCATATCGATTATTCCAAGCAGATTATACCTGAATATGGCTATAAACATGGAAATAGTAATGGCAACATTGCCGAGAACCGAAATATCGAAATAGTAAGTAACAAATAAAATATGGGTTATCTGGGCAAAATAAAGGGCTGCCGAAATAAGAAACCCTCCGATAATGATATATACACGTTTTCTTGCAATCTTCCCTTTATGATCCTTTATGGATCTGAATAACAAAAACAGAATAACGCAGATAACAATGGCCTGATATTGCATAAATGCTTTATGCACAATACCGTTCCTGTGCAGTAAAACCGGGAACATTCCGCTCTTATCAAACCAGATCTTCGAATAATAAAGCATATGCATCTGCAGGGTAAAAACAAATGCGTAAACTGCCAGATCGATCAGTATAAAGGCTCTTACAAGAATTTTGGGAATCTTGAAATGACAAAACTCTGTCGTGAACATGAAAAGAGAGAAAACGATCCATACTCTTCCTGCATATGAAAACTTCAGTGCTGCTATATACGCATCTTCCGTTTTCGACAGTAACTCTAACAGATATCCTGTATTGTTTACCAACATTGAGATACAGGTAAGGAATAAATACGCATGGAGCTTGTTCTTGAGGCTTCTGAAAACTATATATCCTTCAAAGAGCAAAGCAGATATACTTAAAATTATTGCTGCTAAAAGAAAAGTACGCATATGATTATTCTATAACTTTCTTTGGCCATTGACAAATGCCGACTTCAAGCGCCCGTTCTTCCTTCAGATGAAAGTCTGCATATTTACAATACCAACAACCCTTAATGCTTGGGATCGAGTCCTTTCTTGGTGTATATGCGGGACAGATATCCTCCGGCCATACACTCCCATCCCGCTTTGGGACATCATAATTGCTTGCTTTTACATCCATATTGTCTCCTTCAAATGATCACCTTAAAACCTAAAATCCATATAGCTGTCCATCACCTCAGCATACCTGCTCTTGGTAACAGGGATCTGTTCGCCGCCGCGGAGTGTGATATCTGTTTTGGTAAGCTTATCTATCGCTGCTATATTAACCGCTATGGACTCATGGCATCTTACAAAATCTTTTCCCGAATGATTGCCTTCAAGATACTCTGCAAACCCGATCCTCAGTGTCGGTGTTGATACGATCCCTCCGTCACTCATATGGTAAGAGACCACATGATTCCGGTATTCAATGTAAAGGATCTCATCAAGACGAAGGGTCTGCATACCTCCCTTGACCTTTACACAGATACTCTTTTCATTTGAAAGATCCACGCGTGAGACAGCAAGGTCAAGAGTTGAAAAGAGTTTCTCTTTTTCGATCGGCTTCAAAATATAATTTATGGGGTTAACGTCAAAGGACTCGAGTGCAAAAGAGCTTTCCGAAGTAGCAAATATGATCTGGGCATCCGGCTGATTCCACCTTAACTCTCTTGCAGCCTGGATCCCGGTGACCATTGGCATAACTATGTCCAGGATATAGATATGGGGCCGCAGCTTTTCACATTCTTCTATGAGCGAATCCGGATGGTCAAATACCTTGACATCGGCCCGCATTTTCTTTTCATTTAAATACTCCCGTACCAGGGAGCTGACTCTCTCACGGTCCGTTTTATCATCATCGCAAACAGCTATCCTCAGTACGGATTCGTCCGGTATATCCTTTCTTTCCATTATTACCTCCCAAAACATGTATTTTCCAAATACCAAATACATTATAACAAAAATATAGCGTTCTCGTTTCTGTTTCTAACCTACCACAGAACAAAAAACCGATCCGGATCTGCACTGATTCAGATCGGTTTTGCACTGATTTTCACCGGACTGTCTAAAGATCAAACAGGCTCATCTGCCTGTATTTTTCAGGTCCAAAATGATCTCCAGGCATTTCCTTGTAAGCCCCAGCTTCTCCTCACAGTGCATATACGGATCCGACATCGCGCCTGTTCCGATCATGCACTTTTTCCTTTTGGATCTGAGAGCCTTCTCCAAAAGCGCCGGGGCATTCTGCTTAACTTCAATATCTTCAAACGGATGCGTAAACTGATAACAACGGCTCCGGCTGTCGCAGTAAATACAGCCATGAGTACAGCCCCGATATATGTTCATTCCACAGGATCCGCCGGTCGCGGTCAGGATCCCCTTTGCAGCGACAAAATGCATATTAGCCCTGTGCAGCATTTGCTTTCGCCTTAGCATTTGCACCTTTAATACTATGAGTTTATTATTATTAATTCTGTAATATTCTTCCGCATCGATACCTATCTGCACAAAATCCTTCGCATTTCTGACCCGTTCAATCAACGCGATGGTCTCAACTATAGTTTCATTGATTAACCACTTTTCCTCTCATTTCTCGAAACAATCATCCACCTCCTCCCGGATTTTCCTCATTCTCGACCACACATTATCACCGTAATTACTGAGAATGACTGTAATCATTC
>JAEEHY010000372.1 GCA_016281085.1 Lachnospiraceae bacterium | reverse complement strand
GTCCATTACACGTTCGGCAACCTCCTGATTTTCCCTGAAAACACCGCTCTGCTTCAAAAGCTCATCAACAAGCGTCGTCTTGCCGTGATCTACATGCGCTATTATCGCAATATTTCTTATATCCTCTCTCTTGGTTAACATAATTATTCATCCTCGTATAATATTCTTAAATCTTCGCACCTATTCAGAACCCCATTCGCAAAGTCGTGTTCTGAACAGTGACAAATCCTCATGTATTTTACAGGAATACTTCTTGTTTTACAACCATAACTTGCAATTAATCAACAGGTCATTCTTTCAGTATGACTTATAGTGAGCGAAATTATCTATTTCATTTACTGACAGATATCAGAAAACCACTGCCCTGCCGGCCACTGTGCCGTATATGCACTCCTCCTCTTTTTTTAGCTCAACCCTGCCCATCGTTGCTTCGGTTATCATCTTTACCGCTGCATCCCACTCTTCCTTTGGTATCAGAAGTATAAAAGTCACGCTCTCCTCATATTTCGATTCAAGCACCGTATATCCGTTCTTTTCAAATACATACTGCAGCTTGCCTACGGTCGTATAATCAACACAGAGGCTACCCTTTATCCCTTCCTGCTTCTCTATGATGCTGCTTGCTTCAAGTCCTGCCTTGACCGCAGCCTGATATGCCCTTACCAGTCCTCCCGTACCTAAAAGGACACCGCCGAAGTACCTGGTAACAACTACCGCAACATTTCTTATTTCCTCATTCAGGAGTACCTCAAGCATGGGACGGCCTGCCGTTCCCGCAGGCTCCCCGTCATCCGAACATCGCGTAAGCTCTGCGTTCTTACCGATCACGAACGCGGAACAGTTGTGCCTTGCGTCCCAGTATTCCTTTTTCTTCTCATTAATGAAGGCAGTGGCTTCCTCCTCGGTCTCTACCGGCTTCACATGGCAGATGAAGCGTGACTTCTTCTCTTCAATCTCACCCATACCGCCTTCATATATACACTTGTATGCTGACATTTTTCACCTGAAACAGGACGGTTACCCGTTTCATCCCTTTCTGTGTACAGGCAGGTAACTAAGAATATCCCCGCCTCACTTCCCACTCCTGCGAATGATGATCAAACCTGCCGCAAGCAGCAGCGCCTTGCTGATATTGTCCGCTATCATGCAGTACCAGTACTCACGTATCCCGCCGCCATAGTAATTGATGACTATGTACGCACTCACTATCCTTATTCCCCAGTGTCCTATCAGTTCGATGAACATCGGCACCTTAGTACGGCCAAGTCCGATATATATACCCTCCATCACTATATATGCGCCGTACAGGGGCTCGGTGAACGCCACTATCCTCAGCAGTACCGTACCGATCTCTATGACTCCCGGATCATGGGTGAACAATGACATTACCGGACCGGCAAACACGAACAGCAGGGTCCCGCTCACAAGCATTACCCCTATGATTATGGAAAGCGATATCCTCGACACGGCCCATTTCTTGGCTTCATCCTTCTCACCCACGGCATTTCCGACCAGCGTTGATGTAGCTGCCTGCATGCCGTATCCGGGTATGTAGAACAGCTGCTCACCGGTTATCGCTATCGAGTGAGCCGCAAAAACTACCGTACCCATTGCAGAAACAAAGCTGGTTGCCACTATATGGCCGAGACAGGATATCATCCTTGCCATCATCGCAGGTATTCCGATGGCAAGAGCCTCCGTAAGTACCCTTTTCTCAGGTCTGAGATACTCCTTTGTAAGCGTAACATAGGGATTCTTTGCAAATGCGATGAGGATAAGCATTCCTCCGATCCCGTAGGATATGGCCGTTGCTATTCCCGCACCTATGGCCCCGTATGAAAGCACATAGATAAAAAGATAGTTAAGACCTATATTCATAATATTAACCGACAGGTTTATCTTCATCGGTGTTTTGGAATCTCCGGTAGCCCGTATAACGGATGCAAGCATAAACAGGCATGACCTCAGTACCATCGGGATGTTTACTATCTGATAATACAGGGTCCCCGTACGCCATATCGCCCTGTCCGCCCCCATCCATACCGGTATGAACGGTGCTATTGCTTCCGTAATAACGGTAAGTACGGCCCCAAGAACCGTCGCACTCACAAGAGCCATTCCCATGGCATGCTTTATATTGTATTCATTCTTCTCTCCTATTGCCCTTGCAACATAGGAAAGAAACCCCATACCTATCGCACCTGTGATGCTTCCGAAAAACCAGCTGTAGGTTGCGCTCAAAGAAATGGAGGCAGTTGCTTCTGCCCCCAGGTGCCCTACCATCGCCGTGTCCACATACTGAAGAAGTGTGGAAAGAAGCTGCTCAAAAACGGTCGGAAGAGCTAAGGTTATGAATACTCTTAACAGATTGCTATCAGAGCGCGTTCTCACTTATATCCTTTCTCATGTCGATGACTGCGGCACGTGATGCATCGGCATAGTTCTTCTCACCGTATTTGCAATATCTGTCATTTGTATAGGCTGCGATTATTCCTCTTGAGGAATTCACAATCGCTCCAAGTCCGTCCTTATTGAAGAAGTGCTTAAGATCGGCACCCTTGCCGCCCTGTGCGCCGTAACCCGGCACAAGTATATATGCCTTTGGCATAAGCTCCCTTAATATCTTACCCTGTTCGGGATAGGTCGCACCCACAACGGCTCCCACGTAGCTGTACTCATCTCCCATGCATTCACTTCCCCATTTCGCCACCTGTTCACCGACGATCTCATAAAGGGGCCTGTTATCCGCATCAGAGAGCTTACGGTCCTGGAATTCACCGCTGCTTGGATTGGATGTTTTAACCAGTACGAAGATGCCCTTCTTTTCTTCACGGCAGACATTTATGAACGGATTAACCCCGTCAGAACCAAGATAGGGATTTACGGTAACGAAATCCTCATCAAAGCCGTAATATGATTTCGTGCCGACCGTGACCTTGCCAAGATGTCCTACGGCATAGGCTTCGGAAGTGGAACCTATATCACCTCTCTTGATATCACCTATTACAACCAGATCCTTTTCCTTGCAGTAGTCGACTGTCTTCTTAAAAGCGGTAAGTCCGGGGAGTCCGAACTGTTCATACATTGCTATCTGAGGCTTAACTGCAGGTATCAGATCATATACGGCATCCACGATCCCCTTATTGAACTGCCATATCGCCTCTGCCGCACCCTCCAGTGTCTCGCCGTATTCCTCAAACGCAGCCTTCTTAATATGCTCCGGTATGAACTTCATCATAGGATCCAGTCCCACAACTATCGGTGCATTTGTATTTTTGATATTTTCAATAAGTTTGTTGATCATAGCATGCCTCCTTTAAAAATGTGCCAATGGGAATAATCCTCATTGGCACATATATGTAAAATACATCCTCTTACTGCTTATACTACCGCAAGCGGTGAATGCTCATCCGCATACTTCTTTATATTTGACACATTAGCATACTTCCTGACACTGTCGCCGTTAACCTCAACCAGCGTAGGTGCCTGCATGATGCCATACTTCCTTGCCAGTTCGATATTTTCCTCGGCATCTATTACAACGTACTTCTCATTCCTGAGGATCTCCTTCGCCAGCTTACAGTTGGGGCAGGTCTTTGTTGTAAACAGATACTTGATGTTAGCGGGTTCAACGCTTACATTCTTGCTCCCGTCGGGACTGATGCCCGAGAGCTTGACCACTGTGGCAGTAGGTCTCTTAAGCGATGAATTGTCTATATCATATACTACCCTGTTCTTGTATTCCTGAGCCTTACCATCATTCCAGTTCTGTACCGGCCTGTAATATCCCGTTATACGGCTGTATACCTCTGTAACGGCACCGCAGTGAGGACAGGTCTTCTGCTCACCTGACAGATAACCGTGCTCCTTACATACCGAATATGTGGGTGACATGGTGTAATACGGAAGCTTGTAATTCTGCGCGATCTTACGAACCAGTGAAGCCGCTGCCTTCCAGTCGGGAAGCTTCTCGCCAAGGAAGGCGTGGAATACTGTTCCCGAAGTATACAGGGTCTGGAGATCGTCCTGTATATCAAGCGCGTCGAAGATATCCGGTGTGTAATCAACAGGCAGATGTGAGCTGTTGGTATAATAAGGGGTATCTCCGGGATTACCTGCCGTCTTAATGTTGGGCCATCTCTTCTTATCGTGCTTGGCAAGCCTGTAAGCAGTACTCTCGGCCGGAGTAGCCTCAAGGTTATACAGATCACCGTACTGCTCCTGATAGTCGGACAGACGGTTCCTCATATGATTAAGAACCTCCTTGGTAAACTCCTGGGTTCTCTTATCGGTCATGTCAGCCCTTAACCAGTTGGCATTAAGTCCGACCTCATTCATTCCCACAAGTCCTATGGTTGAAAAATGATTGTCGAAGTTGCCGAGATATCTCTTGGTATAAGGATACAATCCCTCATCAAGCAGCTTGCTGATAACACCTCTCTTTATCTTAAGGCTCCTTGCGGACAGATCCATGAGTCTGTTAAGCCTCTTATAGAAATCATCCTTGTTGGCAGCAAGATAAGCGATCCTGGGCATATTGATCGTAACAACACCAACCGAACCCGTACTCTCACCCGATCCGAAGAATCCGCCGGTCTTCTTGCGAAGCTCACGAAGGTCGAGACGCAGACGGCAGCACATACTCCTTACATCCGAAGGCTGCATATCGCTGTTTATATAATTGGAGAAATACGGTGTACCGTATTTGGCAGTCATCTCAAACAAGAGCCTGTTATTCTCCGTATCCGACCAGTCGAAATCCGAAGTGATCGAATAGGTGGGGATAGGATACTGGAAACCGCGTCCGTTGGCATCACCCTCGATCATGGTCTCGATGAATGCCTTATTGATCATATCCATCTCGGCCTTGCAGTCCTTATACTTAAAGCCCATCTCCTTACCGCCGACGATCGCCTGAAGCTCCGCAAGATCGTCGGGAACGGTCCAGTCAAGAGTTATATTGGAGAAAGGTGCCTGTGTTCCCCAGCGGCTGGGTGTATTAACACCGTAAACAAAGCTCTCTATACACTTCTTAACTTCATGATATGTAAGGTTGTCTACCTTGACAAAAGGAGCAAGATAGGTGTCAAATGACGAGAATGCCTGAGCTCCGGCCCACTCATTCTGCATTATTCCGAGGAAATTAACCATCTGATTGCAGAGTACGGAAAGATGAGCCGCAGGAGCAGATGTTATCTTACCCCTTATTCCTCCGAGTCCTTCCTGTATAAGCTGCTTAAGCGACCAACCTGCACAGTATCCGGTAAGCATACCGAGATCATGAATATGGATATCCGCATTACGGTGTGCATCGGATATCTCCTGGTCGTATATCTCAGACAGCCAGTAATTGGCGGTAACTGCACCGGAATTGTTAAGTATGAGGCCGCCTACGGAATAGGTAACCGTTGAGTTCTCCTTAACACGCCAGTCCTCTACCTTAACATAGCTGTTAACCACATCCTTGTAGTCGAGGATTGTTGATTTCATGTTCCTCATCTTCTCGCGCTGCTTACGGTATAATATGTAGGACTTGGCCACCTCGGTGTAGCCGGCCTGCTCAAGTACCGTCTCAACGCTGTCCTGAACATCCTCGATATTGATCCTGTCATTTGAAATCTTAGGTTGAAAATCAGATGTAACCCGCAGTGCAAGCAGATCGATCATATCATTGTTGTACTGCTTCTCACAGGCATCAAATGCCTTCATGATCGCATCACTGATCTTATTCAGGTTAAAATCGGCAACCTGACCATCCCTCTTAACAACACTGAACATTAATTAAATCCCTCCCCTTTGTGTGCTAAAAAACTTCATCCTTAATTCCCCTTTAATCGTATAAATGGTGAAAAAAAGAACCGCAGTTAATCCAAATCAGTCAAAACCGCGACTGAGAAAAGTATAGCACCCGGGGTATTAAAAGTCAACGCTTGAACACAAGATATAATGTGGCATTTTTGATACAAACACAATATATTGTGTTTTTTATGTCAACCACTTTGACAGGTATTTTAAGGTCAAAAACACCTCCCACTTGTCGAAATCAAAAGGGGAGGCAATGACGTCATGATAGTCAAATTCATGTTGACTTTGCAGGTCAATTGTGCATATTATACAAAAAAAATTATTTATTTTATACTCAAAAAAATTTCTATCGGGTACTCAGAAACACATATTCCCTCTGCGCATTTTCATCAGCAGGATATTTATCGAGATATTCCTTCATCAATCCGGCCGCCGTCTTGAAGTCAAGCTTATACTCATATGCCACTACTTCATTAAACATAAGGCTCTGAAGGTATGAGGGATCGTTTAACTCCTTTCCGTTCCCAAATGACAGCAGTGCATTGTCATAATCCTTCTGTTTAAGATATATGAGCCCCAGTTCATTGTACACAGCTGCATCAGGCTTCTTCCCCAGATACTCCGTATACAGTGTCGCAGCGTAATTCAGATCGCCCAGAGCCGCGTAAGATCTTCCAAGATATAAGACAAGCTGTGCGGTTTCGTTCTTCTCGCGTGCCTTTTCAAGGGAATTCCTGGCATCATCATAATTACCCAGGTAATAACTGAACAATCCCGACTGGTAATCCGTCATCTTTCCGTTCTTTTCAAGAGCCCTGTTTATATATGCTTCACCGTCGGACTTGTATCCTGCGGCCGCAAGAGCTTCATATATACATATATAAAGATCGTAATCATTGTCCTTAAGTTCAACGGCTCTGTTGAAATCGTTAAGAGCCTCTTCCCTGTCCGACATATTGAGTTCAACATTGCCTCTGAGATAGTATGCCTGTGCCTGCTTGTCGTCAAGATCCAAAATCGCATTGTATATTTCAAGTGCTCTGTCCGGATTCCCATTCTTAAATTCGGCCATGGCCAGATAATAGTTTATATCATAATCAATCCTCTTAACAAGACCGTTTGAACTCTTAAGCGCCTTTTCAAAAGCTTCAACCGCTTCCTCATAACGCCCCTGCCCCATCAGGGCGATACCCTTCCCCCTGTAAGCCTGACGGATGTCCTCACCTTCACTGATCGCAGCATCAAAATCACTGAGAGCACCTGCATAATCCTGTTCGACGACAAGCTCCATGCCCTGATCTGCCTTGCTGTTACCCGCGGGCATCAGATCACATCCGCAAAGAGAAACGATGCATACGATCCCCCCCGCTATCATCCTTATGATCCAATCATTTCTGCCAATCGACATCCACTTACCTCACTCGTAAAAATCCCCCAAACGCCATATGCGCTTGGGGGAGATAATGATCATGACTTATTCGATAGTCAATCCGCTCCAGATATCATCAGGCACCAATGCAACATAGGTTCTTCCTGTATTAAGAACGATCTCTTCGCCATCCTTATCATAATATCTTGTTGCTGACAATTCATCCTCTTTGGACCAGGTGACCGGAATTGCCTTACCGTTTGTGATATAATATCCGTCACGGTTGAAGTCGATCGAGTGGAACATCATGTATCCGTTTGCATCGAACTGTACGTAACGGCAGTTCTGGATGAGCAGGTTCTTAAATGTAAGCTGCTCGTTATTGTTACCGGGATCGACATGTGCCGTTCCATACTCGGAATACTTATACACCCCTGCCTCCGCATCATAATCAAGATAAGGCTTGTTGTGCTTATAAGGCATCTGGATGTGAGTTGCACTCTTGGCATCATCATACTGGCTCAGATCGTTGGGCTTGCTAGCCGAAGTGAACTGATAATGAGGATCTTCCGAATGATAGTCGTTATAAGTCTTTGAATATTTCGGGTGTGATGCAAAATTCTTATCAATATCACCCTCAAGGATATACTCGGTAAATTCCCTTGATTTACCGTTGTTTACACGGGAGAAGGTTCCGCTGAAGTTCTCAACAAAGTCCTTGGCCATGTAATCATCAATGTAGAAAGGACCGCCGTCGTGACATATAACCGCATTCCACTCGGGGCATATCTGAAGGTTTGTAGGTCTTACGCTTCGTATACTTCCTATCTGTTTAATGCTGTTGTAATCCTTAAACAAAACCATCAGACGGGTTACTCCGTCATTGGCTGTACTGTTTGTCATTTCATAAACCACATCCGACTGAGATACGCCGTAATGAGGAAGTGCTGTCTTCTCATTATCGATCATTACCGCGATCGGACGCTGATCCTTAAGTGCCTCATCGATCCATTCATTGGTAAGCTCACTTCTGTACATTCCTTCGCGGACTTCATCATCATCAGCTGCCGCCGCATCCGCTGAAATATCTACCGTAGGTTCCGACTGGTCATCCGTTACGATCGATATTACCGGTGCATCCGAGCTCTCGGGCTCAACCGGGGGTTCTTCATCTTCCTTGCCGCATCCTGTAAACGCAAGCACCATTGTCAGTGCAAGCATCAGACTCAATGTTCTTTTCTTCATTATGTAATGCCTCCCTTATTATATCCCTACATCTGTACTACAAATATTACAAGTAATACACTACTTACGGTATTGTAACACAAAAACTTGTATAAGTCACTGTAAAAATACACAAGTTTTTGTATTTTTTTAAATGCTTTATCTTATATACTTGCTTATAACCTCTTCGGTATACACCTTTGCACCCTTTTCGTTCAGGTGCGAAGAATCACCAAAATACCTGTTTTCATAGCACGGGATCTCCGTTTCGAAGCTTATCCCCGTATGGGACCTTGCTATGGCCGAAACATAACTTATGTATTCCTCTGAGAAACCAGGCTTCAGTGAATTGTATGAGGCTTCGTTCATCGGAGCCTGTAAAACGCAGGTATCTATACCATTGTCTTCGCACAGCTTCAGCAGTTTTTCGAAATAATAGGTAATGATCCTGTGATCGACATCCTGCTTCATATGCTCATAGTTTGCCTCATAATTAAGATCATCACATCCGTCGGCAGTCCCGTAAAGCGCATGCCCTCTCGTCTCAAGCTGTTCCCTGTACAGACCCTGATTGGTTCCGTATCTCATGAACGCCCTTGAATTGATCAGTGCAGGCATATAAACCGACGGCGACCTTAAATATATACCTAACATGTCATTCCTGTCAATACTCTTAAATGTATCAGACAGGACAGCATCCTCATCCTTATCCCCGGAAGCGGGAAGCATTCCCGACACAGAACTGCCTTTTGCATTCTGCTCAAACATCACTGCCCGGTGATACACCTCCATAGCCTCCCAAAAGGAGAGATGGTGAAAATATAAAGTACGCGTTTCGTAATTATCCATATAGGAATAGTGAAAAGGCGCAAACATTATAAACACGCGCTCCGGAGTTCCATTATTCCTTATATAATGCAAAAGTGAATAGTACATCTCCACGGATGTCGCACCACCGATGCCAAGGTTTACATAATTGTCACCCATCATCTTGGGAACGATATCAGCCATGGCTCTTGAATCGCCCAGTACAAGGCAGGCATTCCCCGCATCCGGCACAGATGTGCGTCCATCCTGCACCTGTTTGGTGTAATGCCACGAAGGAAATTCCTCATCCATGTAGCCAAACGGGAACAGCCAGGTATATCCTACAACGATGACAAACGGAATTGCTGCCAGTATGCACTTTACAACAAAGCTCTTTACACTCTTCATACCCTCAGAACCCCTGATATAAGAATTCCTGTGTGGATAAATTACATGAGAACAGGATCATGACCATAAGAAGATAATAGACACACCACCTTATCCCTGCAGGTGTATTATCCATAAGCGAAAAAACCTCTTTGTTCTTTTTCTCGCACATTATGTCAACCAGAATCAGAATCACCAGAGCCGCCACAACAAATAACAGGTTCATTGTTCCAAGGCCGAGCCTTGTAAGTGTTCCGTCAAACAGCTCCGACACCCTTATTCCCCTGAATGTCCTTCCGATCTCATCAACAGCCGTCAGGACATTTGCGGATCTGAAAAAAATCCAGGTCACACTCACAAGAACAAAGGTAAAAGCATTGCAGAGTAACCGTTTGACAGCCGTATGCCTGTTAAGGCGGAACACTGCAGAAGCCTTGTCTTTTAAAGGACGTGCCGCATATCCGATCACCTGGTATATGCCGTACAGCAGTCCCCAGATAAGGAAGTTCATGGTAGCTCCGTGCCATATCCCGCTGACCGCAAACACTATCATTATATTAAGATAACGCTTAAGTGTTCCCCTCCTGCTTCCTCCGAGAGGTATATACAGGTAGTCCCTGAACCAGGTAGACAGTGAGATGTGCCATCTTCTCCAGAAATCCGCAACCGATACGGAAAGGTACGGCTGCCGGAAGTTTCTCATTACATTAAAACCCATTACTCTCGCTGCTCCGACCGCCATAAACGAATATCCCGCGAAATCACAATATATCAGAAAACTGTAAGCAAACATGGCTATGATCATGGGTATCCCGCATAACCCTCCGGCCTGAATGCCTCCCGTCTGTATACTATCCGCATTCAAAGCCGGTCCCTTTCCCGAATACACATAATCCGTCAGTATTTCAAGCCTTGAAACTATCACAAGCTTAAGAAAAGCTCCCCAAAGCATCAGAAAAAGACCTTCCTTCGCCCGGATACTGTCCCATTTATGCTCTTCATCTATCTGAGGCAGAAGATTCTTTGCTCTTTCTATCGGACCCGAAAGTATACATGGGAAAAACGACACAAACAGTGCATACTTAAGCAGATTGTTCTGCGGCTTAACTTCCTCCCTGTAACAGTCCATTATATAAGTAAGCGACTGAAAGGTATAGAAAGATATCCCGGCCGGGAGAAGAAGACTGAAGCCTGTCCCCATCCCAAACAGCGCAGCCACGGCACCCGAATACTTAAAATAAAGAAGGATGATCAGATTGAGGAAAAAGCCCATGCCCACATACAGATTCTTCATCCATACCGAATCGGCCTTATAAACAAGCCTTCCCGCCGACCATGTGATCACTGTCGATACCATAAGCAGTACCGTTGCGGACCCATCCTGACAGGCATAGAAAAAATAGCTGCAGAACAGCAGCCACAAATACCTGAACCTGTGCGGTATTACGAAATAAATCAATACAACAACAGGGAAGAATATAAGAAAAGGCAATGAAGTAAATTGCATAAAGCACCCTCTGATATGTATTGTAATCCGTTCTCGATTGTACTATAATGGGGAATGATAGTCAATCGGCGGAAGCCGATACAGCGAAAAATACGCAGAATTTTTGATCAAAGGGTCGAAAGCCTGTCAACACCGCAAGCTTGCGACGCGAAGCCAGTCCTTTAGGGATTGATGGTAATATAAAGGTAGATATATGTCTGAAAACAACGATACTACAAAAAAACAAACAAAGATGACCAAAGCCGAGGTCAAACGCGAGATCATGGAATGGATCCTGATACTGGAGATTGCTGTTGTCGTAGCAGTTGTGATAAACACCTTTCTTATTGTAAATGCAGTTATCCCGTCCGCTTCCATGGAAACGACAATTATGACAGGCGATCGTATCTTCGGGAACCGTCTGGCATACGGAAAAGAGGGACCCGAACGCGGAGATATCGTAATATTCAGGTTCCCCGATGACGAGAAACAGCTCTTCATCAAGCGTGTCATAGGTCTTCCCGGAGAAACGGTTGAGGTTAAGGACGGCAAGGTATATATAGACGGAAGCTCCACCCCGCTCGATGAACCGTATGTTACCGTAGATCCGATAGGTGATTACGGACCCGTCACAGTACCCGCCGGAGGATATTTTATGATGGGTGATAACAGAAATCAGTCAGCAGATTCAAGGTTTTGGGTACACCCCTTCGTTATGGAAGACAAGATACTCGGTAAGGCAGTGTTCAGATATTACAGAAAAATAGGACCTATAAAATAATTTCTGTTTTAAGGCTCACATATTCCGTAGGGATCTTCTTCTTATAAACAACATATAAATAGCCCGCCGCAAAGATGATCATAAAGATCGAAATGAACTGCGATGTGGACAGACCTCCGATACTTCCTCTTTCCGCATCTCCGCGGAAAAACTCAATGATGAAACGTCCCACGCCGTAAAGCATAAGGTAATACCCCGAAACCGCCCCCCTGTATTTAACACGTCTTGTTATCGCAATAAGAAATACTCCCACTGCCAGATCAAAAGCCGCCGAAAGAAGCTGGGTCGGAATAAGCTTCACACCTGCCGGAGCAAGACAGCCCTCCGGAAATACAACTCCAAACCATGAATCAGTATGCCTTCCATAGCAGCATCCGGCCATAAAGCATCCGATACGACCAAAACCCTGCGTTATAACAACCGCCATACTCATCATATCCATGTAGGACAGAAAAGAAATCTTCTTAATCTTACAATATATAAATATCGAAAGTATTCCGACTATGATACCACCGTAAACAACAAACCCCTCCGAACCCAGAAGCTGCAAAGGCGTTTTGAAAAACTGTTTTATGTTAACCAATATGTACAGAAGCTTTCCTCCCATGAAACCAAAAACAAGCAGACATATCGCAAGATTGGTAAAATGATCCTCCGACAGTCCCAGCTTCTTTGTTCTGTAACCGCAAAACACTACAGCTATCATAAAACCCAGACCTATCATCAATCCATATCCATGGATCGTAAACGGCCCTATACTGAAAAGATCAATCTTCATTGCTTATTTACCTCAATTCAACAAAAATCACTCAAATGTTCAGCCCCTTGGCCTCATCACATCCGAGTATGATATTCATACACTGTATTGCCGCTCCCGATGCGCCCTTTCCAAGGTTGTCAAAGCTTGCATTGACAAGAAGCCTATCATCATTGCCTGTCACAAATATCTCAGCGTCATCCCTTCCGCTCATGTCGGATGCGGACAGGAAGCCATTCGTTTCGGCTTCACTGCCGAAAGGCATTACCTTTATGAATCTCTCACCCTCATAAAAAGCGGCCAATATATCGCGAAGTTCTTCAGGCTTTAACTTTTTCCTGCAAAGATGCGGATACAAAGGCAGCGTCACCAGCATACCGCTGTAATAGTCATCCACCACCGGAACAAACATTGGCTCTCTGTCAAGACCGCATATTGCCTTCATCTCCTTAAGATGCTTATGCTGCTGTGAAAGCGCATATTGTCTCGGGGCATTGAAATCAGCGGGCTTATCCGCACCCTCATATACTTCTATTGCTTTCTTCCCGGCTCCGCTGTATCCCGACAGCGCACTGACACAGACCGGATAATCAGTTCCTATGATCCCCTCTTTGATCAGAGGATAAACCATCATGATAAATCCTGAAGCATAACATCCCGGAACCGCAATCCTTCTGCTGTTCCTTATCTTATTTCTGAACTCATCCGACAGTTCGGGCAGACCATATGCCCACTCCGGTAATGTCCTGTGAGCTGTTGAAGTATCTATCACGACCGTCCTGTCATTATCAGGCTTTATAAAAGACACAGCCTCTCTCGAAGCATCATCCGGAAGACAGAGGAACGCAATATCCGCCTCATTTAAGTATCCGGCTCTCTCGTCATTATCCTTCCTCAGTTCCTCAGGAATGTGAAGGATCTCCACATCATCCCTGTCCGCAAACCTTTCGTTTATCCTAAGTCCGGTAGTACCGGCACTTCCGTCAATATATACCTTTTTCATATTCACACTCCTTTTTTGTAACTATTCAGAACAGCACAAAACTTTTAATAGTTACCTTTTATTTTTATTACACTACCATAAACCAAAAAGAAATTCAATTAAGCAGAAAAAAAGATACATCCGTGACACACCAAAAGTCCCATGACATACATATTCACGTAAGTCATGGGACTTGGGGCAATCAAAACTTTATAAGATCTACTCGATGGTGAATTCACCAACTATGGATTTAAGCTGTTCTACACACTGCAGGCTCTCTTCCACCAGATTGTTGGTCTCGGAAGTTCTTGAAACCATATCCTCGGTCTTGTCGGCAATATCGGTAACGCCGAGTGTTGACTCCCCGACGGTAGAAGTGATGCCGGACATTGCATCCGAAATCTTTGCGATCGAATCCGCCAGATTAACGATAGATTCATGGACATCATTCATACTGCGCTTGAATTCCATTGCATCCGAGCTGTACTGTTCACTTACTTCGGCAAACTCGGCATAATCGGTAAGAACCGTATGTTCAAGGAAATCAGTCATTTCCTCAAGGCAGGCTGTCATGTTCGCAACCGCCGCATTTACCTCACCGACAATACTGTTGATATCGGTAACCGATTTCGAAGTCTGTTCAGCAAGATGTCCTATCTCGGTAGCAACAACCGAAAAACCACGACCCGCTTCTCCCGCTCTTGCAGCCTCGATACTTGCATTAAGAGCCAAAAGACTGGTCTGTGACGAAATCGACATGATCGCATCCGTAAGTTCATTGATCTTGCTTACAGCCTTGCTGTCTTCTATCGCGTTAGCGGAACGAACCTTAACCGAATTGTACGTTTCCTGGGTCCTTCGGGTCGCATCAACAGTCTTGTCCCTAAGGGAATTGGCCCTGTCCATAACCTCGATACTGAGCTCATCACCCTTCTCCGACAGTGCGGTAATATCCTTTGCACCGTTCTGCATATAACCGATATTTGCATAGATGCTCTCAGTCGTTGCTGCGGTTTCTTCCATGCCTGCTGCCAGCTGCTCGGTCGTAGCCGAGTTATCGGTACACATGGTATTAACTACATTGGTTACATTCTGCAGCTGGTTGACATTACCGTCGATCCTTGTACTTGCATCCTCGATATTACCTACGATCTTCGCCAGATTGGCCCGCATCAGAACGACAGCCCTTGCCATTGCTCCGGTCTCGTCCTTTCTGTTACACAGCTGGTCTGCCCTCTTGCTCTTAACAAAGTTGAACTTGGAGGTTCTTATTATGACCTCATTAAGAATTCCGATAGGCTTAACTATCATTACACTTATTACATATGCAAGAAATGCACTTACTATGATAACTATCACCGATATCATTGTGGCAAGGTTTCTGATGGGAGCAACCTTTTCGGCTATCTCCGATTTGGAAACCTCACACACAAGGAGATATCCAACCTTCAGCATGGCATGGCCGGCAATCTTCTCACCTTTTCCGTCATCATAAGTGATTATACCGTCTTCCGAACCACTCAGAAGCGCCGTTAATTCCGGGGCAGTGACCGGTGCTCCGGCTTCTGCCGCATCCTGGCTGTATTTGATAAGTCCTTCGCCGGTTATAAGCATAACCTTTGTTGTATCATATCCCTCAATGGAAACTGTATCAAGAAGCTCCGCGTATCTGGAAACGGTCTGGGTAACGCCTCCCGTTTCAGCATCTACAACATCCCTCTCGGTTACCGCCATGTAGAGTATCTGCGTACTGAGCTGACTGATCATTTCCTTCTGGAATCTCGACATTGTTATAAGCATTACGCACATAACAGCTACCACAACCGAACATATGACCAATATCATTATCTTAAAACAGATAGAATTGATAAATGATGTTTTGCTGTCGTCCGCATGCTTCTTCGCCCTGCCGGCCGGTTTTCCGGCTGCGGTATTCACTCTTGAAGCTTTTGCCGCCCTGCCCGCGTTGTCAGTTCTGCCCTTTGTCTTATTCCTGTTCTGCTGTTTATCCATTCTGCCACCCCCTGATGCTCATGTTACAAAAGGCATCCCTGTACCATACCCTTTGCCAATTCGCCCAATTTATTACATTTGTGAACAAATGATACAATTATAAATTAATTATATCTTAAATTGTATGACATTTCAACAAATTTATACTCAAAACAGATCCCAAAACTCGCTCACCTTTTCGGATGCCGTGGAAAGAGACATACGCTCATGTCTCTTCCATTCCCGCGGAAACATCCTTGAATACTCCGGAAGGAGAAATCTCTCATCAAGGAGAGCTACTATACCCACATCATCGACCGTTCTTATGACACGTCCCGCCGCCTGCATCACCTTATTCATTCCGGGATACCTGTATGCGTAGTCGAAACCGTCAAGCCCAGCATCCGAATATGCATCCTTAAGTATCCTCTTTTCATTGCTGACCATAGGAAGCCCGGTACCTACAATGATCGCACCTATCAGGCTGTCATTCTTAAGATCGATCCCTTCGGCAAAAATCCCCCCGAGAACGCAAAAACCGACTATCGTGCCACCTGCCTTTGCGCATAACTCATCCGAAGGAAGAAGAGGCTTATCCTCCGCATCACCCTTATCCTTCGTGAAATTCAAAAGGAACTCTTCCCTTTCTTCCTCACTCATAACAGGCTTCTGGACAAGTATCGTGACAGCCTCGTCGGAATAATTCATTTCATAAGCCCTTATAACCTCATTTAGAAAAGCGTGCGATGGGAAAAAGACCATATAATTGCCTTCCTTCCCCGATACGATATCCGCTATGTACGATGCGATCCTGTTATATTCGGTCTCATTTCTCCTGGTATACTTTGAACTCACATCCTTAG
>JAEEHY010000371.1 GCA_016281085.1 Lachnospiraceae bacterium | reverse complement strand
GCCAAAATAAGTTGTAACAACGGTGTCACCCGCACAAAGGGCTGTGCACAGCCCGGCACTCAGGGACATGACGGAGCTAAAGTCAAACGGCTGAAGTATCCTCATGGGCTTTCCGTCATCGGAGCCATTAACAAGGCTGTGCATTCCCTTTGGAAGCACATTCAGCAAATCGTTGAAGGCCTTATCCGTAAAGAAAAGCGGCTCGCCCGTACCGTCGGCTTTTCCCGAAGCATGAAGGATAAATGCAGGTCTGTCTCCCGCCGTCTCATCATATTTTACAGATGCATGTCCGTACCTGATCAGAAGCTCATCCATGAAAACAGTCCCCGGTATCCGCTTCAGCATATGATAGTTGATCTCATTCCAGGTCAGCTCTGCAGGGCCGACCGCGGGGCCTCCCATAAGCGAATGCATATAAATGACATTGCGAAGTCCCATTTTATCCCTGATACTCTCAATCTCCTGCCTTATTTCAGGCGTCACGATGATATCCGCGATGATCAGATCCGTGATCTTCTCATTCTCTATCATAGTCTTCCACATGCCTCCCGGAAGGAAATCCGGATAGGAAAACAGGGACACCTCCGCTCCCGTCATATTAAGTCCGAACAGGGCAAATATGCTCTCTGCCGAAATAACACCGCAAAGGGCAACCCTGGAACTGTTATCGCAGCAGATATCAAGAGCGGAGAAGACTCTCGCATAGCGCTCCCACTCACCATACATCTGCTCATAGGTGTATTCTGTCGTACAGTCTATGATGGCAGTGCGGTCAAGAGCACTTTCATCGAAGCACAGCTTATCCCTGATGCTGCGCCATACCTTCATATTGCTGAATTCCCCTGCCGCAATGCGCTCTGCATGTCTTTCCCGCTTCCTTAATATTTCACGCTCTTTTGTGATTGCCTCACACCTTAATACCGCCTGTTCCTCAAACCACTCAAGCATTTTGTCCGTAACCTCAAGGCTTCTTGGATGCTCCGGATTGGTGATGGGAAATATATGCTGTAACTCTTCATTTCCAAGATAAACAAGCCTTGATACTCTTCCGTTCCTTTTCAGAGCCTTATTAAATCTTATGGAAAAATTATTGAACGTGTCGCCGCAGCTGGTTATAAGAAAGGCCGGAGGCATATTGTTTATTATCTCCGGATGCTCTATATTCATGAACTTCAGGAATCTCTCATCATGCCGCTTGTCACCGTATATCTGTTCCTGCAGCTTCTTGTTGGTATAAAACATTCCGCTGATAAAGCCTACGGCGGTATATACCATTCTGGAGGGCTTGTGTCCGATGGCATTTTGAAGCTTCAGGGAGCCGTGCATGGCAGTCACATAGGCTGCAAGATAAGCACCTGCACTGTCAGCCACAAGAAAGATCCTGTTGTAGTCAACATCATAGTCAACCAGCATCCTGCCGACATGATCAAGTCCTGCGCACACATCATCCAGCTGTTCGCAGAGATTTGCCTTGGGAGCAAGCCTGTATTCAAGCGAAAAGACAAGATAACCCTTGTGAGCCAACATTCGGCAGTAAGCTCTTTCCAATCCTCTGTCGCCCATGAACAATCCACCGCCGTGGATAGCCAAGATGACCGGCAGCTCTGTTACCATCTCCTTCTCCGGCTCAAAGATATCCATGGCCAGTGCCACTTCATCCCTGTTTACATAAGCCACATTGAGATTTTCTTTTACATCGCTGTAGGTAACCGGCTCTTTCGCTCCGACCATTGTCATTGACTTCTTAAGATCCATACTCTGGGTGCGTTCAAGCACAGCCCTCACAATTTCTCTCTTTATTATTCTTCCCAGTCCATCTCTTCCGTTCATATTTACCTCCGATCCGGATCATTATTCTTTTTTCTCAGGAACAGATCCCAGAACAAAATCCAGAACATTCTGAAGTTTTTCAAGGTTTTCAGGGGACATATCCATATGCATAAGCTTTTTGAGCAGCTCCGGTGGTACAGTAACATCTCCAAGCTTAAAACCTTCCGTCTGCACGGTCTGCGTACTTTCCGTGTCTGCCATGGGCATATCAAAATTCATGCCCCTCATCATATTCTGCATAAACAGCATCTGCATCGCCGTCATATTCTGCATGAACTGAAGATGCATAAAGAAAGCCTGCTGCATAAAACCTATGGGATTCATCATGTTCATATGATCTGACATGTTCTTTTGATCTGTCTTACCCGTGGGATTGCCGTTTTCTTCCCTGTCGGGTACCTCCTTGTAATAGTCTTTAGCATTGCCGGAATAATCAAACATATTTTCAAACTCTCCTTATTGTATTTTTTGCAGGCATCCAGGCTCTTAAGAATTAAAGAGATCATAGAGATTGAAGGCCGATCTTCCCTCCATTCCCTCCGGCAGCGTACCTGCTGTTATACCGCCGTTCTTATCATTGTACTTTATCTCAATATCTGTCAGTATGTCCGAACTCTTCACCGGAACTATATCGTAAGCTTCACCCTTAAGCCTGTCTCTGGCAATCCTGAATGTATCAATCTTGCCGTTTGAATTACAGGGAATATCCTTCACAAGTACTAACTGGGTCGGAAGCACGCTGTTCTTTATGATATCCATATCAATGAAGGCATGGATCAGTGCCCTTCTGGCCAATTGCGCACCGTCGTTTATGCTCCTGTCCGGAACCAGATAGAGCGCCGGTACGGTATCGTGGATCCTCTTGTCCAGCACAGGCACGATGGCACACTTTTCAACACCCTCATACATTGATACGGCAGTCTCAACTCTTCCGGCATCAAAGCTTATGCCCTCATTGTTGACAAAAAACTTATCCACTCTGCCGGCATAGGAAAAGCTTCCGTCCTCGTTCACCCGCACAAGATCGTTGGAACACAGAAAATTCCTGCCGTTTATCACGGTATACTCAAACAGCACTTCCGAATCAAGCTCGTTCATGCACAGTGAATCGGATGCAATATACATTATGCCGGTCCTGACTCCGTCATCCGCCGTGTAATATTTTCCGTCTTCGGAATCCTTGACCAGGAAATTCTCTTTGGGTGTGGGGAAACCAAGAATATCATCCATGCAGCCCTCGGGAACCGTTAACTGCGCCCCTCCGGTTTCCGACATCCCGTAACCACGGAAGATATTACCGTTATAACCGTGTTTTTTAACAAACTCGTAGTATCTCTTAAGCTTATCCACCGGAAGATATGAGCCTCCACAGGAAAAAACCTTAACAGAGGACAGGTCAATATCTTCGTCATCTTCGCGTCTGATCCAGTTGTCCACCATAAAGCCGGATGTGAACATCACGTCAACATTGTAATATTTTGCAGCCCTTATGAATTTGGGATGCATGAACCCGAAAAAGGTAAGTACCACACAATCAGAGTTTGCCAGAGAGGTATTTATCAATCCGCCCATACACAGAAAAGAACTGAAATCAAAGCTGGGGATCAGTCTGTACTGCTGTTTTCCCTCTTTATCCCCACCCAAAACATGTAATATCATTCCCAGATTGGAAGCAACTGTGTTTATCGACCGCTCCACATAAGGAATAGGTTTTCTGCTTCCATGTGTCGAGCCCGAGGTGTGAGTGATGACAGCCATATGGTCAGGATTGCCTGACCCGTATTTAACGGGAAAACGTACATACTTTTTTAAAAGGTCATCCATGAATACTACCCCGGAAAGACGCTTTATCCTATAACAATTAACTTCGTTATAGATAAGCTCAGCCGGGCCGGTACAGGGGCCTCCGAGTTTCGAATGGAGCAGTATGATATTTCTTATCCCGAACTCCTCTTTGGCAGCAAGGATATCCGGCCACATCTTGGGAGCTATCATGATATCAGACAGCACAAGATCGGTGAGCCTTTCTTTTTCCACCATTTTCTTCCACTGTCCCGAAGGAAGAAAATCAGGGTAAGAGAGCATGGATACGCACGCCCCCGTCATGTTAAGACCATAAAAAGCAAATAGCGGTTCTGCGGATATCGTTCCTGCGATCCCCACCCGGGAACCGTTTTCTTCTGTCATACCCAGAGCGGAGAATACTCCGGCATATTTCTCCCACATGGCAAACATCTGCCTGTAGGTATACTCCCTTGTACAATCGATCACTGCCGTCCGCAGGAGCCTGTCGGTACTGCATGAGTTCCTCTCTTTTACATAGCTCCAGATGCTCTGTTCATTTATACTGCCGTCTTTTATTCTGTTTTCTGTTTTAATGTATTCTTCGTTTTTCATCCTTCTGATTATTTGGTTTCAGACTTTTTTACCTGTTTCTTTGCTGCTGTCCCGGTGCTTCTCTTTCTTGCTGTCGATGCTTTAACGGGCTTTTCTTTTTTCTCAGGTTCCGAAACGGGCTCCTGCGCAGGAGAAGCAGCCTCCCCATCATCTTCCTTGTCTTCCTTTTCTTTCCGGCCG
>JAEEHY010000370.1 GCA_016281085.1 Lachnospiraceae bacterium | reverse complement strand
GAATCCGATACCACCGCACTTGCAAAAGAGCTTACAAATGAATCCACTACCGAGCTTGATGCCGTTGCAAAAGTATATGATTATATGATAAAGAACATTACCTATGATTATTACAAGGCTGAAAACGTACAGGCAGGTTATCTTCCAAATGTGGATGAAACACTGGCAACAGGCACAGGTATATGCTATGACTACGCTGCCGTAATGGCTGCAATGCTAAGAAGTGTAGGTATCCCCACACGTATGGAAATAGGATATTCCGGGGATGCATATCATGCCTGGGTAAGTGTCTATACCAGGGATCACGGATGGATAGATGATATTATCGAATTCGACGGAGTAGAGTGGACACTTATGGATCCGACCTTTGATGCCAACAGCTCCGACAGCAAGGGACCCGACATCGGCAGGCTGCTCGGCAAAGGTAAGAAAGCGGAATATACGACCATGTATAACTATTAAAAATCAAGGAGAAGCCATGAGCGAGGAAAAGGTTAAAAGCAACAAAAAAATCAGGAAGCTGAGCAACGAAGAACTTGCTGTATTCTGTGAGCAGCTTGCAATGATGCTGGACGCGGCGATCATGCCAATTGACGGCATATGGATAATGCTTAAAGACGCCGAAGCCGAGGACGCCAAAGATCTTCAGCCCATCCTTTCAAAGCTGGTTGATGAGCTGCATGCGGGAAAACGTCTGTATGAGGCAATGGAAATTGTCGAAGTCTTCCCCAAATACTGCGTAGATATGATCCGTATCGGTGAGGACTCCGGTAAGCTGACCGATGTTATGCATTCGTTGTCGTTCCATTACAACCGTGAACAGGCAATATCCGATTCCATCAAGGGATCGTTAAAATACCCCCTGTTTATTGTCGCTATCATGTTTGTTGTTATCCTTGTCCTTGTCATCAAGGTCCTCCCGATATTTAATGATGTATATATCCAGCTCGGTTCCGAGATGACCGGTTTCTCGAAGAAGCTTCTGTCTTTCGGAAATGTGGTAAGCAAATCCTCCATCGTCATTATCGGAATTCTTCTTCTGATAACAGCTTCGGTGTTCATGCTGTTCCGTAATGACAGGATCAGAAATGCCATGAGCTCTTTCCTGTCCGATTTCTTTATTACCAGAAATCTGTATGAGGAAATCGCAATAGCAAGATTCGCAAGCGGTATGGCCCTTACATGGAATGCGGGTCTGAGCATAGAACGCAGCCTTGAAATGGTTGCCGAGATGATAGACAACAAACACGTTAATCAAAAAATACTCAAATGTCTGACATCTCTCAGAGACAGAAACAACAAGAAAACCTTCACCGAGCTTCTGGTCGATGCGGAAATATTCAATGCACTGTACTCCCGTATGATAGCCATCAGCGGTAAATCAGGTTCGGTCGACAAGGCTCTTGAACGTATTGCCACCAAATATGATGAGCATGTGGACAAACGTATTTCGGGTGTGATCTCCATACTCGAGCCGACGCTGGTCATTGTTTTTTCGATGATAATATGCGGAATACTTCTTTCGGTAATGCTTCCTCTCATGAACATTATGAGATCGATAGGTTAGGATATGAACAGATTTGACACTACGGAAACCAAAAAAGGAATACTGTCCAACGTCAACTTTTCCGCTCTTCTCTTCATTGCGGTGCTGATTGTTTTCATGATCGCGGTTTCGGATTTTTCGGATAACAATGCAGCCAATCAGAAGGAAATCCTGACAGATGCCATAAGCAGGGATATTGTTCACTGCTATGCTATTGAGGGATCTTATCCTCCGTCACTTGACTATATCGAGGAACACTATGGGCTCACCTATGACCATGACCGTTTTCTCATTGATTACGAAGTCATGGGGAGTAACCTTATGCCCAATGTAACTATCATAGAGAGGTCACCCGAATGAACGAAAACAATCATAACAAACGGGAAAAATCCATAGTAGATGCTCTCTTCATCCTTGTCACCTTCGGCGTACTGATGATATGCGCACTGTTTATAGTATTGTTTGGCGCCAGAGTGTACAAAAGGACGGCACATGACATGAACCTTAATTTCACCTCACGTACCGCTCTAGCATATGTATCCGAGAAGATGCATCAGCATGACAGACACGGTTGCGTTGATGTGATGATTGACGACGGGCACCCGGTACTCAAGCTGACTCAGTATATAAACAGTGACGAGTATTGTACATATTTATATTCTCACGAAGGTTATCTTAAGGAGCTCACAGCCAAAGGCGATATCGGGCTTATAAGAAATGCAGGCAAGAATATCATAAGGCTTAATGACTTTACGGCAGCCAGGATCAATTCATCGCTCTACAGATTCAATATCACGGATGAAGAAGGAAACCGTACTGAGTTCTTTGTGTCGCTGTACAGCACGCAGGACGAAGATGCAGATTTGAAGGGAGGTTCCGATGAATAATAATACGGGCGGATCGAAAACCTCTCTCTTCCTTATGGAGATGATAATAGTTACCCTTGTATTTGCATGGGGAACGGCAGCCTGTGTCCGCTGCTTTGCCAATGCTCATATCATGGGACGTCAGACACGGGAACTTAATCACGCCGTGGCTATCGCCACAGGCTACGCTGAGGTAATGCGCGGAACAGACGGAGATATAGACAGCATCATCAATGTTTTTCCCGAGGCAGTCAAGGGGGATGATTCCTATTTTACAATGTTTTTCGACAATGACTTTAATCCCTGTTCACCGGAAGATGCCGTATATGCTTCCGATGTTACACTCCTGCCAAACGGTGCGATCCAGAACATGCACATTAAGATCGCACGCATAGAGGACAGCAGCATTATTTATGAGCTGGATGCTACCAAGTATATGAACAAACCAAAAGGCTGATAACAAATACAGGAATAAAAGGATCCCAGCAGATGAAAAAGAAAGTACGGGGCGGTGTGAATGTAGGTACAAGTTCGGTTCTTGTAGCCTTTATGCTGTTGTGTATGGTAAGCTTCGCTGCACTGACTTATGTAAGTGCGAAGTCAGACTATACACTGAGCCAGCAGACCGCAGAAAGAACAACTCAATATTATGAAGCAAACGGGCTTGCGGAATTGTATATGACCAATATTGAAGGTCTGCTCAGCAAGCGGGTACGTGACTGCAGCAATGCAGCAGACTTTTATTCATCGATACCGGAGCTTTTTGCCGACAATGATTCGATAATGGTCAGCGAAGAACAGTATCCGGACAATCCGGTGACCTTAAGCTACACAGTTCCGATAAATGATACTCTTGAGATTCAGGTATCGCTCAAAACACATTATCCGGAAGAAACCGATACATCATTATTCAGTATAGAAGCCTGGAATACGGTAGGAATAATGCATTGATCACTATAGTATATCTTATTCAGGATTTTTAATCAGGAGGGAAAAAAATGCCAATCAAGGAAACCTTACAAGCAATAGTTGCTCAGGAAGCATCCGATATTTTTATCGTTGCGGGACGTCCGCTGACCTTTAAGGTGCACGGTCATCTGTGTTCAATGGATAATGATTCGGAAATCCTACGTCCCGGAGACTGCTATGAACTGATATCACAGATTTATGAGATAGCAGGAAGGGCAGAGGTGCTCAAGGATCTTGAGAAGATCGGCGACGATGATTTCTCCTTTACAATTCCCAAGGTTGCACGTTTTCGTGTCAATGCCTTCAAGCAACGCGGTTCCCTGTCTGCTGTCATAAGAGTAATATCTTTTGACAATCTGCATCCGGAGAAGCTGAAGATACCTAAAGAGATCATTGATTTTCCACTCACTCATAAGAAAGGACTTGTGTTGATCACCGGGCCTGCCGGAAGCGGCAAATCCACAACACTTGCATGTATGATAGATAAGATCAATCAGGAGCGCGAAGCACATATAATCACGCTTGAGGATCCCATAGAGTACCTGCACAGTCACAAGAAGAGCATCGTCAGTCAGCGTGAGATCATATCAGACACCGAGAGTTATCTTACGGCACTGCGTGCATCTCTGCGTGAAAGTCCCGATGTAATTCTCCTGGGTGAAATGAGAGATCCCGAAACCATAAGCGTCGCCATGACCGCTGCCGAAACAGGACACCTTGTACTGTCAACACTTCATACAATAGGTGCCGCAAATACGATAGAACGTGTCATTGATGCGTTCCCGCCCAATCAGCAGCATCAGATATATATCCAGCTGTCAATGGTACTTCAGATGGTCGTGTCACAGCAGCTTGTTGAAACGGTGGACGGTAAGAGACGGGTTCCCGCTTTTGAGATAATGAAGCTCAACCCTGCGATCAGGAACAATATCAGAGAGAAAAACCTGCAGAGCATAGAAAATTTCATCTCAACAGGTGAAAAGGAAGGCATGATACTGATGAACAGAAGTCTTGCACAGCTTGTTACCAGGGGTGTGATAACCAAGGAGGCCGCATACAGCTGTACGACCAATCCGGACAGTCTCGCCAGAGAGCTGATGTATGCAAAGGAAGATGCCAAATAGAACTTAAAGAAATAAAGGCCGTCCCGCTGATACGCGGGACGGCCTTTTAAACACAATTCTTATTCTGTTACATCCGGATCGGCATCATCTGCTTCAGTTTCATCTATGAACTCTTCATCTCCATCCGATATCTCATCCGTAATCTCATCGTCATAGTACTCATTATCTTCATCATCGACATCATTGTAAATATCTTCAATCTCTTCAGCCGACTCGTCAGCTATAGCGGTATCAAGCATGACATCGCGATACCTCTTCATACCTGTTCCTGCAGGTATCAGCTTACCGATGATAACGTTTTCCTTAAGTCCGATAAGAGGATCAACCTTACCCTTGATCGCAGCCTCTGTCAGAACCTTGGTTGTTTCCTGGAAGGAAGCGGCTGACATAAATGAATTGGTAGCCAGTGAAGCCTTGGTGATACCAAGCATTATCTGATTACCTGCTGCGGGCTTCTTACCTTCTGCCTCAAGTGCCTTATTGATATCTTCAAGCTCAAGTGCATCTACCAGCGTACCGGGAAGGAAATCACTGTCACCGTTATCCTCGATACGAACCTTCTTAAGCATCTGTCGTACAATAACTTCGATATGCTTATCATTTATCTCAACACCCTGAAGACGGTATACTCTCTGAACCTCACGGAGCATGTAATCCTGAACAGCCCTGATACCCTTGATCTTAAGGATATCATGAGGATTGACTGAACCGTCGGTAAGCTCGTCGCCTGCCTCGATCATCTGGCCTTCGGGCTCCTCGGTAATCCTTGAAGTTGAACCGTAAGGAATGAGATAAGTCTTTATCTCACCGGTTTCCTCATTGGTAACAACAACCTCTTTCTTCTTCTTGGTGTCTTTAAGTACTGCCTTTCCGGCAATCTCTGATATAATGGCAAGACCCTTGGGCTTCCTTGCCTCGAACAGCTCCTCGACACGGGGAAGACCCTGTGTGATATCGTCACCGGCAACACCACCGGTATGGAAGGTACGCATTGTAAGCTGTGTACCGGGTTCACCGATCGACTGAGCTGCAATGATACCTACAGCCTCACCTACCTGTACCGCTTCACCTGTTGCCATATTTGCACCGTAGCACTTAGCGCATATTCCGTTATGGCAGCGGCAGGTAAGTATCGTACGTATCTTAACGCCCTCTGAAAGAACCTTACCCTTATCATCAACGGCCGTAAACAATACGCCCTTACTGTCTACACCTTCCTCAAGAACACGCTCGGCACGCTTGGGGTTGATCATATGATTTCTCTTAACGATAACCTCACCTGCTGCGTTCTTTATATCCTCACATGCGTAACGCCCGAGTATCCTGTCTTTGAGGTTCTCAATGGTTTCCTTACCATCCTTAAACGGCTTCACATACATACCCGGAAGCTCATCCACTCCCTCACTGCAGTCACTCTCACGGATTATGAGCTCCTGTGAAACGTCTACAAGACGCCTTGTAAGGTAACCCGAGTCAGCCGTACGGAGAGCCGTATCGGACAGACCTTTACGGGCTCCGTGTGCCGACATGAAGTACTCAAGAACGTCAAGACCTTCACGGAAGTTCGACTTAATGGGAAGCTCAATGGTACGTCCTGTTGTATCGGCCATCAGTCCACGCATACCTGCAAGCTGTTTGATCTGCTGGTTACTACCACGGGCACCGGAATCAGCCATCATGAAGATATTGTTGTATTTATCAAGGCCGTCAAGAAGTACCTTGGTAAGTTCATCATCAGTCTTTACCCATGCCCTGATGACTTCCTTGTATCTCTCTTCGTCAGTTAAAAATCCTCTCTTATACTTCTTGGTTATGGTATCAACCGTCTCCTGAGCCTGTGCCAGCATCTCCGCTTTCTTGGAAGGCACGGTCATATCAGATATAGAAACCGTCATGGCTGCTCTGGTTGAATACTTATAACCCATTGCCTTGATGGCATCAAGAACCTCAGCCGTCTTGGTTGCTCCGTGATTGTTGATGACCTTCTCAAGTATCTGCTTGAGATGCTTCTTACCAACGTGGAAATCAACCTCCAGTGCAAGCATGCTGTCTTTATCATCCTCATTTCTCTTAACAAAACCGAGATCCTGAGGAAGTATCTCATTAAAGATCAGGCGGCCGAGTGTAGTATTGATCACGCCCGAAATAACCTCACCGTTTGACAGAGTCTTCTCCATCCTTACATTTATTCTCTGATGCAGGGTTATCTCACCATTCTCATATGCAAGCAGAGCCTGATTCATTGAATGATAATAACGTCCGAGCAGATCGACGAAACGGCAGATTACCCATCTGTCACGGTCACTGTCAACACATACTCTTACAAAGCTGTCACGTGTGATCTCAGGTTCCTTATCTTTACCTGCTGCTGCCTGTGCATCATTGTATGCTTTTACAGCATCTTCCACCGAAGGATACTCAAGGCTGACTTCTTCATCAAAATCTGGATCATCAGCATAATTCTTATATTTGTTCATGGTCAGATAGTAGATACCAAGGACCATATCCTGTGAAGGAACGGCCACGGGACCACCATCCGAGGGCTTAAGCAGGTTGTTGGGTGACAGCAGAAGGAAACGGCATTCAGCCTGTGCCTCTACCGAAAGAGGAAGATGCACAGCCATCTGGTCACCGTCAAAGTCAGCATTGTAAGCCGTACATACAAGCGGATGAAGCTTAATAGCCTTACCTTCTACAAG
>JAEEHY010000369.1 GCA_016281085.1 Lachnospiraceae bacterium | reverse complement strand
GTTCCGATACCTGTTGTTTCCGCCGTATACTCGGGAACCTCAAATGATACCGCCACATGGGACTGAGCCGCAAGATTGTATATCTCGGTGGGCTGTATCTGCTCGATAAGCCTGTTTAAGTTACTGCTGTCGGTAAGATCACCGTGATGCAGGAACATCGTCTTGTCGCGGACCTCCCTGTCATAATACAGATGATCTATCCTGTCTGTGCTTATGCTTGAATGACGACGGATTATACCGTGAACCTCATAACCCTTTTCAAGCAGAAGCTCTGCAAGGTAGGATCCGTCCTGTCCGGTGATACCTGTTATTAACGCAACATTTCTCATACTGTTTCTCCTATTATAATATGTATTGCCCCTCATAAACAAAGTCGGCGGCCTTCTGTGTCATAAGGCATATATCATTTCATATAACTCATACGGGTAATACGTTCAATGATATCACTCCCACTATTATGCCAAGGATCGCTCCGCAGATAACCTGCAGGGGTGTGTGCCCTATGAGAACCTTCAACTGTTCCTGATTGAATTCAAGCTTGAATTCGCCGTTCTCGGGCAGCCTGAAGAACTCCATGATCTGGTTAAGTACCTCTGCCTGATTACCGGTTTCCCTCCTGACTCCTCTGGCATCATACATTACAATTATCGCAAGTACGGTAGCAAGTGCGAAGACAGGCGATCCGAGTCCGTACTCCGCTCCGGCAGCCACACAGAGAGCACATACGGTCGAGGAATGGCAGCTTGGCATACCACCCGACCCGACAAGTCTCTCCAGATTAACCCTTTTGTTCATCAAACAGTCTATTATTGTCTTAACTATCTGTGCCACACCCCATCCCAGGAAAGACGTGATCAGCATCCTGTTGTGGAGCAGGTCTGTTAGATAATTCATTTATCCACACTCTTTTCAAAATTATTAAATATTTTCACCGGCCATATACTCGGCTATTGCTTTCTGCCAGTCCGCATACATATGATCCGTTGTAAGCTTGAACATGTAATTCTCAAGTACCGAGAACTTCGGTCTGTCGGCCGACTGAGGGTTCATTTCCTTGTACTCCTCACTGGTGACCGGAACGACCTCTGTCTTTTTGCCCGCGAGGCGGAATATCTCCTTCGCAAAATCAGCCCAGCTGCACTGCCCCTCGCAGGTACCGTGGAAGAGGCCGTAATTCTGTGTCGGAAGAAGATAAGCAACAGCCTTGGCCAGTTCAGCGGTACTGGTCGGAGAACCGAGCTGATCGTTTACAACTGTCAGCCGGTCATGATTCTCCGACAGCTTAAGCATAGTCCTTACAAAGTTCCTGCCGTCACCGTAAAGCCATGCTGTTCTTATAATAAAATACTCCCTTGCAAACTCCTTCACAAAGTTCTCGCCGGCAAGCTTGGTAATTCCATACATTGCCTTGGGACCGACGGGATCGAACTCCGTATAGGGAACGCTGCCATCACCCGCAAAGACATAGTCGGTTGAGATATGCATCATCTTCGCCCCCGTCTGTGTCGCAGCAATGCTTAAGTTCCTCGGTCCTATCGCATTTATCCTGAATGCCGCATCCTTCTGGACCTCACATGCATCAACTGCGGTGTGAGCCGCACAGTTGATGACCGCATATGGCTTAACCTCGGCAAAAAGGTCAAGGCAGGCATTAAGATCGGTGATATTGAGTTCCCTTATCCCCTCTACTCCGTAATCGGTATTTACCAGTTCGTATTCGTTATTCCCTTCGTAGAGCCTGTTTATCTCTCTTCCCAGCTGTCCGTTACAGCCGGTTACTATTATTTTCTTCATTAATGTATGCTCCTCGTTTAATATGTCATTTAGAGTCGGTCCTGCTTTTTTACATCTATAATTAGTATCCTACTTTCAAAAAAAACCAATATATAGTATACTCAATATTGGTTGATTTTTCAACCATAATACTGTTGTAAACGGAATAATTACTTATTCTGCCAAAAGACGTATTCCGAGGATAAAAGATGAACAAGATCAAATACCCTGTCATAACCGCTCTTGCCGTGATCCATCAGGTGATCACACACCGTCTGTGCAAAAGTATCTTTACTGTCCCACCCTCAGAAAATACAGGCGATTATGTTATATGCACCATCTGCGCATTTGTAATATGCTGGTTCTTTTATCATGCACTGTGGCAGGTTATCATTGACAAAAACCGCTGCAGCAATACCATCACAAGGGTTATAAAGAAAGCTCTTCCGTATCTTATTGTCATGATCGCCGTAAGTGCGGTCAAGCTACGCGGAGGGTATCTGAGCAATGACGAGACACTCATTTACGAAAATGCGGTCAGCCTGACACACTATACATGGTTCTATTACATCACCACCTACTACTATATTGTCAGCCTTATGCTCATCCCTCATATGTATGCACCGATATTTGTCAAGCTGATCATAGAATACCTTGTTGTCGGATACACAGTGCTGCGTGCAAGTGACTATTTTGATACAAGAACGGAACAGCCTTTTATATCCCTTGGAAAAAATGGACAGATAAAGATCGGTTACGGACAGCTTACAATGCTGCTGTTTCTGTTGTATCCCGTGATAGCATATACAACCAGCGCACACCGCCTGCCCATATATTTCCTGTTATATCTGTTTATGATGGTCATGCTGCTGTTTGACAGGCTCGAACAGTCCGTACTTACACTTCAGAGGCTGGCCACACTGATGTTCCTGGGCGCTGTACTTACCCAGTGGCGTACAGAGGGTATCTATCTGTTTGTGCTTATCCCGATACTTATGTTCATAACATATTCAACCATCTCAATCCCGGGGATAACCCTCAGGGATGCAGATCATGATGATAAAGAACAGCCGCTTATTTCCATCTCGGGGAACCGTACCTATAATATAAAAACAAGATCCGTAATGGTCACGGTTCTCGTTGTATACATACTCATACAATATCTTGTTTCGATCCCACAGAACGGAATAGCCGCAAGGGAACTCGGTGCAGCTGCAGACGACCGCATGAAACCCTTCTATGCATACACCATTACAAATATGTACCGCAACGGCCTTGACATGGACAAAAACGCCGATGACCTTGCCATAGTCGATAAATATATTTCCCTTGATTCGCTGGATGCCATAAATGAATACTATGGCGATATCAACTATGAAGATGTCCTGATACTCTATCAGCCGGGGTTCGTGGGTGTGCGCGCGGAAGCCGATGTGACCGAATACTATAACTTTGTTGCTGCTCTGAAGCGGATCTTTAAGAACAATCCCCAGATATTCCTGCGTACAAGAATAGGCGCCTTCGTTTATGCCGCTCTGCCTTACCACATTACATTTACGGGAACCGATCCCCGCTCGCTTGTAAGCCTTGCGCTCAGCATTGTCAAATCAATATCCTACAACCTGTTCATACCGCTTATAATAGTGCTGTTCATCTTATTCTACGCCCTTACCGGGAGCCGCTGGTTTACCTTCTTTGTCTCAGGTGGTCTTCTTGCACACTGGTTCATCGTTTTCATACTTGCTCCGGCGTCTTATTTCAAGTACTACTTCCCGGTGTATATTACAGCGTATCTGTATCTTTTGCTCATAATAATAGCCGGTGTTCACAATCGTAAACACCGGACTAAAATTAAGATATTGCAGTAAATATCGTCTATTTAATTCCAAATATCAGTAAATGATCTTCTCTTCCTTATGCGTTAGCCAGAGCGCACAGCTCGTCAAGCATCTTCGGAAGGTCTGTTTCCATGTTCTCATCCGTGAACTGGCAGGTTCCGACCTTCTGATGTCCACCGCCGTTATACTTAAGCATAAGATGGCCGACATCTATCTTGCAGGTCTTGTTGATAATGCTGTATCCTACAGCAGCCGAACAGCCCTTGCCACCCTTACCGTTAACAATCCATGCAGAAATATTCTGCTCAGGATACATACTGTAGATAAGGAAACGGTTGCCTGTATATATGGGATCCACCTTCCTGAGATCGCTTATGATAACGTTACCTTCAATACGCGTATTAGCCATAACCATTTCCTTGAACTTGGCTGTCTGCTCCTCATACACCTCGATCCTTTCCTTAACATCGGGCATATTGAGGATCTCCTCTGTCGACTTATCCTTACAGGCAACCATCAGCTTCTCCATAAGCTGATAATTGGAAACGGTAAACTGCCTCCATCTTCCGAGGCCGGTCCTGGGATCCATAAGAAAACCAACCAGTATCCATCCCTTGGGGTTCATGATCTCATCTACGGTAAGATTTCCCGAATCGACCTTATCAACCGCCTCCATCATGTCATCGAAATTGGGGAAGGTATCCTTTCCGCCGTAATACTCATATATTATACGGGCACATGAAGGAGTAAGCCTGCTCTCACCCTTGTATTTACCTTCAAGCTGCAGCCTCTCATGCTCGCTTGAATGATGATCGAACCACAGTCCGCAGCCTTCAACGTAAGGAACGTTCGCAAGGCAGTCATTCTCTGTAACTTCAACGAGTCCGTCCTGCAGATCCTTGGGGTGTGCATATACCCAACTGTCTATAATTCCGGCAGCAAGCAGTAATGCTCCGCATGCCAATCCGTCAAAATCAGATCGAGTTACCAACCTCATAGCCATCTGTAAATACCTCCTAAGTAAGTATATCTATATTGTACTGATTTCCTTAGCGCAAATCAAGAAAAATTTGTATAAATCAGTTTTATCTGTACATGAGCCTTCCGGCACAATAAAATCTGGCAAAATCATCCGAGTCGATTATTGCTCTTAAGTGGAACAGTCCTCCGGCCCTCTTCACATTCATTGGATCACCCACCGCCAGGAAATACTGTTTCTCATCCGAAGCAGACTGATAATAATAGAAATCGGCGTAATTGCTATACGTTGATGCCCCGAATTCAGACGGAAGCATGACAGTCGGATATTCAGGATCATAAGACATATTCCTGATGCAGGCATCATTGGTATTGTTATGTTCGGGCTCTCCGCCGTCTACCCCGATGCTCTGTGCGGGTATATAGGAATTAAGCATTACCTCTTCCCCGTCTCCGTTAACAAAATAGAATACTCCGTTCGTAATGTAGCTGTCCGCTCCAAGCATGACCATTGCGCTGCCGTACAGGTTCTCTATATTCCTGTACTTAAATCCATGCCTTCCGTTGTTGGCCACGAGATAACCTGTACAGTAATCGATGGAAGCAGTCTTGCCGGTAAGGCTCGGATAAGAAGCTATGACCGTTTCACCCGCACGGACATCAACCGGTGTTCCGCTGAAGCCTATCTCAATATGGTCTCCGTCATCATTAACGGAAGTAACTTCCCTGCAGTTGTCAGTTGTATGATCGATAAAGACCTGATCGCGCCTTGCCTTTCTCGACAACGCGATCTCCTCCTCATCCTTTTTCATGGCATTCCATCCGTCTGTAGTATTGAGGAGGACGACACTGCTGCCTTCCTCGATCTTCTGTGTTGCTCCGAAGCTGTTCACAACTATCTTGTTGGCGCTGACTTCGCTCTGGATGGCTATACCCGTATTCTTGTTATTTGCATCCTTGTTGGCACTGTAGTAATAAAGGTCTGTCTCGCCTGCCATAAGTGATGACGAATCAAGACATCCGGTTTCCACCATAAACAGCTTCTGGATTGCAGAATACATGGAATAGCCGATCTCCCGATAGCCTTCACCGTTGTCTCTTGCAAGGCTTCTTATATCCGCATAGGAAACATTAAGCGTCGGATAAGCTCCTGCCTTGCTCCTAAGGACTCCGTCTTCTTCAACTCCCAGATAGGCGCCTACATATACAAAGTCCCTTTCCTCTCCCTCATCAACAAACACCGGATCCACAACATACCCCGGATGTTCAGTACCGCTGATCCATATTTCCTCGCGACCGGAGTCGACAACTCTCTTAACATAGAACTTAGGTATCTCAACCATGACATTTCCGTTTGTCCCGTTGTCGGAATATCCGGGTTCGCCTTCATGAACTACCAGGAGTTCACCTTCTTCATTGTAACCGAGATTACAAAGCCTGATATCGGACCACGGATACGCATCATCGAAATCATTGGAACCGCTTCCCATCCATTCGTTATCTGCACAGTAGTCAAAATGCATTCCGACCGCATCTCCCAGTCTTCTGCATACCACCAGACCATCTTTTCCGGATATTTCAATTCCGTACTCCGAATCCCTTCCGTTACCTGTACCTGCCTCCTTTGGTTCAACGGTTATACGGGCACAGACATCACCCTGCATGAATATCCCGGCACCGTTATACACAGCGGGACTTTCCAGATCAAGAGTCTCCTTCGCTGTCCCGTCTTCATAGAGTGTCCATACACCGTCCCTGCATTCTATGTACTGTCCCTGTGTAAGATCGGGAAGTTCGCAGTCGCTCGAACCCGAATCACTGTAGCCCTGCAGGTAATTTCCGTAATACATCAGAATGCCCTTATTATCTGAGAACGTATGATCTCCAATGGCTTCATCCGCATAGGTCACACGGCATTTGACGGCTGTTTCCGGAATTTCCATGATGGAGTAAGGACGGTTGTTCATATTGATGGAACGCATATTGCAGATAACATTCTTTCCTTCGCCCTTGGTCTTAGCCTCCTCATCCTCGTAGTACAGATCCTCGATAAGCTCTATCTTCCCGTCAGCATCCATGAACTGCCATATGGCACAGTTCATATCACCGGTAAGCATTATAGTTCCCTTGGACTTGTCTATCTCGGTCCAGGGCGTTGTACGACAGCCTTCATCCTCCGTCAGTTCATCCCTGATCCCGTTTACCTTGCCAACATCATATCCCTCGGGAGTTATATCCTCTCCCTTGAAGACAAGCCTGACATTCCTGGTAAATCCCACTACAGGCTCTATCTTCATCACAAGATCATCCGAATTCACATGGTAAAACGGTTCGTTTACCGATATATCGTTATCGCCGTATTCAGCCATGGTTGTAGCCAGAACATAAGATTTAACGGCGTTTTCTTCATCATTAAGCTCTTCATACCAGCCTGCCAGCTCTATCTCTTCATCAAATACATCTTCCTGGCCAAGGCAGTAATGTTCAAGCTGGTTGACAGCCTTCCTTAATTCCCCCCTGTCATAGAACTTGTGTGCCTGTTCCACCATCTTATCCCTGTCATAGGTGATCGAATTATCCTTCTTTCTTATACCGTAAAACACGATACCGCCGCATATGAGCGCCGCAACAAGGAGCAGGACTATTACCAGCTTAATATTAGAACGATCGAAATCCATTAAAACATTTCCTCCGCGATTAAACACTCCTCCGGAATGACTCTGTATTCATTCCGATACACAGATTAAAGTAACTATCAAAAAAGGAACCGGCATTAACCGGTTCCCCTCGTCACAAGCCGAAAATCAAATATTACTACTTGATTAATCACGCGTGATTAATCCTGTTTCTTCATCCCCTTTCGGGGATGAAATCACAGAACAAAAATTTAATTACTGATTACCAACAAGTAAAGCTGCTGCTGCACCAACTGCATACTGGCCATTGGTATCTTTAGCCTTATCTACTGTAGCTGTGTTATTGCCATCAGCTGTTGTATTGGTCTGAACAACTGCACCGCTTGCAAAGTTCTGGTAAACTGCTACATTTGATCCGGGTGTAAAGAATACACTTGTGAACTTCCACTGGGGAACTGCAGGATTGCCCTTCTGTGCAGCTACAATAGTGCTCTTGCCACCATTGTAAATCATGTTCCACATAACAAAAGCATTTAAGAAATCCACATCAGTCTGTCCATTACTCTGACCGTTGCTCCAGTAAACCCAAGGCTTGTCGTTAGGGCTTGACTTCTCTGCCCAATAATTGTAAACATCAGCACCAGCAGGAGCCTTGTTGGCATCCTTGTTACCATCCTTAGATCCCGCAAATACGCTTACTGCCATCGAAACAACTAACACGGCAACTGTGAAAGCTGCCATAATCCTCTTTTTCACTTCAGCATTATCCTCCTTTCGTAGAGTGCTTGTGACTATATACTAACCGGCGAACCGGAGTATACCGAATTAAAATCAAATGAATGACTTATTTCCTTTAACGATGATAAAGTATACATCATAAATCACTGTCTGTCAACCTCCGTATAAAACAGTTTTATGATCAGCTCCCTGAGCGCCTGTTCATCAGGATAGAAGTACTCATAATCCTCTTCATCGGTTTTTGTTTCACCCTCCATGGTATAGATATCATCCTCATCAAATGTATATCCCAGATATTCGGATGCCATATATCCGATCTCATCAACAGTCAGATCGCTCGTTATATATTCCTTTGCATTATTAAATATCGTTACGGGAAGCGTTATATTCTCCTTTGTTTCAGCCTTCATCTTTTTTACAAAGGTCTTAAGGTACAGCTTCTGCCTTGCAAGCCTCATCCTCTGGCTTTCAAACACATTGACATCCCTGTAATGAACAAAATCATATGCATCCTTACCCTTAAGATCGACGGAAGTCCCCGGTTTCCATGCCTTATTGACACCGACCGCATCCGTCATATCATCGGGAAGCGTAAGCGTAACACCTCCGACCGAATCATTTATCATAGGTATGGCCTGATAATTCACGGCCGCATACCCGTGGATCGGCATATCATAAAGCAGCTTACTTACAGCATCCCTTGTCAGCTCACAGCTGTACTCACCACCGCCTCCGAAGGCATGCTGAACCGAAATCTCCGACCTGATCCATTTATCCCCGCCGTTTTCGCCGAGCCCGACCATAACTATATCAACCTCTGTATCCCTGTTGACTGCCAGTATTTTTATGGTCTCATCAACCGGATTAAATATCACCAGAAACAGACCGTCAGCCTGGCCTCCCGCTGTCAGATCACCGTAATCAACCTCTCCTGTCTTATGCGCATCATCTATACCCATAATAAGAAATGTACGTATCTGGTCATTGTACTTATATGCTTTGCCTTCAAAGCTGATCCAGTCCTCCTGCCAGTCGGACGCATACACAGGATCCGTCTTCAATCCGGATTCACTGTCATCTGTAAGCGTCGGGCCTTCGGTATTGGCGTTCCCGGCAAGCCTGTTCCTTCCAACTATCGTAACAATCTTAACCGTTCCGGCAAGTATCACTCCAACCGCAAGCAGACATCCGATGATGATCAATAATCTCTTTAATATATATTCACTTCTTGTAACTACTCTTCTGCCACTTCTGTGTTTCCCGCTCATGCCGATCCCGCAATACGATCCTTTACTATCATCACAATGTACTTATACAACACCTATCTTTTATTCACTTTCACCACCGTAGTACTTACCATAATACTTGCCATAATACTTACCGTAATATCTGCCGTAGTATTTTCCGTAATATCCCTTACCTGTAAGGTTCATCTTGTTGAGGATAACCCCAAGTATCTTGGCATCGGCAACCCTTAACTGTTCAACTACTTTTCTTGCGAAGCGGTAACTGATTATTCCGGTCTCTATTACGATCATCATTCCGTCACATTTCTTACTTATTACCGCAGCATCAATGACCGAACCGATAGGGGGTGCATCTATTACTACCATATCGTAATTCTCACGTCCGTATTCGATCATTCGCTTGAATGATTTCCCACCCAGAAGTTCACTCGGATTGGGCGGTACGGGCCCTGCAAAGATCATATGGAAATCCTCTATGTCTGTTTCGCATATGGCATCCTCAATATCCACCTTTTTAACAAGCACATTGGTCAGGCCGTATCTGACCCTTCCTATCTTGTGCCTGCTTCTCATGACTGACTTCCTCAGATCGGCATCAATGAGCAGCGTCCTCTTACCACTCTCCGCAAAGCTTCTTGCAAGCTCAAACGAAACCGTTGATTTACCTTCATTGGGAGTGGCGCTGGTAATACCTATTACCTGTATATCCTCACCGGCAAATTCAATATTGGTCCTAAGGGTCTTAAATGCCTCGTTGGTCCTGAAATCATGTTTTACTGAATTAAGCTCTATCTGTTGCATAATAACTCTCCATCTATTCGTTTGAATCAGCCTCGGTATCTGCCGCTATTGTTACGTCCTCATCAAGACTGTCAATATCAGGCAGGCGTAATGTTGTTGACTTAAGAGAGACTGCTGATGCTCTTACCGTGGTGCCTGTAGTAGCATTCCTTCGATTCTTCCTCTCTGCTTTTGTAGAAGAAGATGTTTCATACAGTTTAACATCCGTATCATCATCTACGGGTTCAAGAGGATTTTCATATTTTTCATTGCTGCTGTGTCTTCTTTTCTTTTTCTTTCTCTTTCTGTCTTTACCCTTATCATCGTCCTGTTCCATGACAGGTATAAGACCAAGAGTAGACAGTTCCAGATACTTCTCAACATCCTCGGATACTCTTATCGTATCATCGGTAAGGTATTTGATCAGGAGTGCTGCCACACAAATAAATATACCGATAAAACCACCAATTCCCGTAAATTTAACAACGGAAGGTTCAGCCGGCTTATCTACATCGGGAAGATTCGCTTCGTCAACTATATTGACAGCCTCGATGTCCATAACCTGTGTTATGTGTGAACTTGCCGCATCTCTTATCCCGTTTGCTATTCGTCTTGCTTCCTCCGGGCTCTCATCCTTGACAGTGATCGAAATGATACGTGTATCCGAAGCATTGGCGACCGTTACCCTGTTCTTAAGGGTTTCATAACTGTCATCCAGCTTAAGCTCCGTTATGACCTTCTCAAGAACGTTCCGGCATGTAATAAGCTCCTCATAGTCCTTGGTAAGCTGTGTTGCCAGCTGTGTATCCGAATAGGAAATACTTCCGTTATTGTTCTGCTTGTTCAGTATGTACACCTTTGTTGTCGACTCATACTTCGGCGAAATCACAAAAGCACTGATCACCAGTCCGATAGCCCCGCATATCAGTCCTCCCAGAATGATAAGCCATAGCCAATGGAACAAAAATCCCAACACCTCAGCCAAGTCTATTTCTATTTCGTCTTCTCTGTTTCCCATTTATCCGTTTCCCTTTTTTGTCAGCTTGTACAGACTACAAAATAAAGCATTATCGTCAATAGTTTATTCGTAATTCTCTATTATGTCAAGCGCATTTGTACATACCAGGTCATCCGCGTCTTCTCTTACGTATCTTTTATCCAACTGTTTCAGACACTTTATCATTCTCGGAGCACGCTTACCTGTATCATGAGCATCTGTTCCTATGAAATCAACATAACCTTCATCGAGTATATGTGTAACCGCCTTCTTCACCTTATGGCCAAGGGCACCTGTATAGCTGGGCGCATTAATCTGTATCCTGATCCCTCGCCTTGACAGTTCCTCAATATATTTCGTCTCCCTTAACATACACTCATATCTTTCAACATGGGCAATTATCGGAAGATAACCCATATATCTGAATTCATCCAGCGCTCCTGAAATATGTCTGTAATCATCACCGGGAAGAAATTCGACAAGAACATAGTCGCTGTCGCACATTGTAAGTATTTCACCACGCTCCAGACGGTCTATCGCTCCGTCGAAGTACATAATCTCATTTCCGGTATAGATGTTTATTTCAATCCCTTCATTATTGATCTTCTCCTGCAGCCTTGCCGTCAGCTCCTTAACCTTTGCGGGTGGAGCATTATGATGACCTGCCTTGAAGTGAGGTGTGGCGATCATATCGGTGATTCCTTCCCCGGCAGCTATCCTGAGCATCTCCATGGAAGTATCCCAGCTGTCAGATCCGTCATCAATACCCGGCAGTATATGTGAGTGGATATCTATCACTCTCCTTTTTGTTTCCTTATTATTCACTGTTTCTTTCATTCCATCCTCTTGCAACTGTTCATGACCGTCTTGAAATACGCTACTATTCAGCCTCCGTCTTCAGATCCCTGACACCGATAAGCGTCGACTGCACAAGATACCTCTTGTCTTCCTTCCCATCAATATGGGTCATCAGTGTCAGTATCCTGTCATCCTTTGTAGGCCAGGCCGTCTTATCGACATTGGCACCAAGGCCTGCCAGCTCCTCAAGCTGATCCACATATTTCTCATACATAAAATCCATCGTTGTAATATAATTAAGTATCAGATGAACATTGTCAAATTCATATGCTGCGAAGACCTTATATATAAACATCCTGTCTTCCGTGTACACATATATATACGGCGCATTGCCAAAAAAGGCCGGATCACGGAAGAGATCAAGATTCGTGAACATGCTTCCGTCAGCGTTATGGGTTCCGTAAATCACAGTAAGGTAATCTTTGAATTCCTTCTTATTTAAGAACTCGGTATTCAGAGCACCCTTTGGATCAGGTTCACCCTTCTCATTGTGTGACGCATAGAATGTATAATCCTCCTGCTCTTCATGCTGAAGCACGGGATAATCTATACCTGTTTCCGGGATATACAGCCATGCATAAATCTCAGGGTTTATCTCCTGCTGGAGCTTCTTTATATCAACCGCATCATGTTCGGGCTTCATAGAAGCAAAGGCCTCATCATTCAGATAAAGGCTGTTATCAAAATCCGGAAACACAAGCTCATCCGTATTGTCTGCAGCTGTAACGATTTCCAATTCACCGTTATCTTCTTCGCCGCCTTCATCGGGCTGTACGTTCTCCTCTGATGTCTCTTCTTCCGATTTCCCCAGCATACCATGATTGTCCATATACATAACAGCTATCATTATTACACAGACCACCGCAGCCACTGCTACAAGTGCTATCAGCACACCAAGAGGCAATCCGCTGTTCTTTCTTCTCATTTAAATATCCTCACTGCCTTTGTCATTTGTTAAAGACTATAAACACATTATGGTTGTTCTCTGTTTCATCAGTTCATCAAACACTGTCTTTTATCGATGGTTTCCTTCAAAAGACACAACAAATTGATTATAGCAACATCGTCTTTTACATGCAATGTTAATAGTTTCCAAAAAAAACAGGAAATGTATTGATTTTCATAATCAACAATCACGATTAAACCGGTTATGCCCAAACCGGGTGCGTCCAAACCGGGTGCGATCAAGCCAGATGCGACCAAGCCGGATGCGACCAAACCTGTTACGATTAAGCCGGTCACGATCAAACCGGTTACACTAAATCAGCTTAAAGAGACTGCAAGCATCGCATCAATCCTGCTGTCGTAGCTGTACTCCTCTGCCACTCTTTCGTGCCCGCGTCCTGCGATTTCAGTCCGAAGTTCAGGATTTGCATTATAATAGGAAGCTTTGGCATACATATCCTCAATGCTCTCGTACATAACCATTTCCTCTCCGTCGATAAAGCACTCCG
>JAEEHY010000368.1 GCA_016281085.1 Lachnospiraceae bacterium | reverse complement strand
TCGATGAAATCCTCCTTATCCAGTTCATCGGATAAAGCCCTGCTTACCGCAACACAATCATCTATGGTAATACCGCCTTCTTTGTCGATATAAGCCCGAAGATAATAATCCGTGCCTTCCTTAACATATTCAACATCCCACAGCTCGAAGCCGTTCTCATTAAGGATCGGCATGATAAGTGCCTCGGTTTTTTTCTCGTAATTCTCCCGTTTTGACATCCTGTCTCCTACAACAAATGAAGTGGACTCGCAAAAGTCCACTTCAAAATCATCAACAACATAAACACTGTAGCACCAAATACGCAAAAATGCAAGGCTTTTTTTATATATAACCTTAAGCTGTTACGGAAAATATCATATATGCCGCACAACCTCAAAGCGCTGAAGACTGTATCCCTTTTCGTTTTCCGAAAGTCCGGCCTTTCTGAGCGCTATGGATACCTGCTCATCCACAGTATCCACTCCGTCAAGATTCGGAAGGAGCAGTCCTCTGTTGTAACCCTTGGTAACTATCACCCCGTATTTCTTCACATCAAGCTCCTCCTTCGAAGCGATATCCTCAGCCTCGGACAGCACATCGACATTTATCTCAAGAGCCCCCAGCTCATCGGGTTTTATCGGGTTAAACCTCGGATCCTTCGTTGATGCGGATACGGCATTTTCGATTATTTCACGGGCTATACTGCCGTACACGGGAGCTATGGTACCGATACAGCCCCTGAGCCTGCCCTCCTTATGTATGGATACGAACACTCCGGCTTTTGCGCTCATCATTTCGTCCGGAAGCCCCTTTGGTATATCCGGCTTCTTTCCATCCCGTATATATGACTCTATGGTCTGACGTGCAAGCTGTACGTATTCATCCTCATTATCGCGCATTTTCTTAAGCTCTCTGCTCCTTCTCTCCTCCCATATCCGCAGGAATTCACGTTCTGTGCATTTATCACCTTCCGCATCCTCCACAGTATACGTACATACCCCGTAGCCTACGCCGAAGGTTCCCTCATGTGTAAGCCTCTCCGTAAAGACCTTAAGACCGTCGAGAGCACCCGCAAGTATACAGAAACTCCTGTGCCCGCACTCAGCTGCCTTATCGCAGAAGCTCTCGTCAAAATCAAACAGTTCGTCAAACGCGGCACGTCCCATCACATCCATGATACGGTCATCGTACTGCGGCCCTTCGGGTGCGAAGCCGTAAGGTCCCTCCGCAAGGAGCTTATGTGCCAGATCACCGCTCCCGACAAATACCGTCCTTCTTCCCAGCTCATTGCTTATCCGCTGTACATACTGTCCCAGCCTGTAATGGTCCGCAAGGGGAAGACCCGACAGTCCTATCCTTACGAGCCTGTAATCCCTGTACACCTTATCAATGAAATACAGCGGGACCATTGTTCCGTGATCAAGCCGTGCATCCTTCTCGCCAAGCACCCCTGCCGGAAAATCATCATGAAGTGCCGCCCGCGCCAGCCTGTCGGTAAATTCATTGTCATAACGGACATCAAACCTGACATTCCCCGCTCGGAAAGCACCCATATCACCCTTTGCACCTTTGCCGGGTGAGATATGAAAGTAATCACTGTACATAACACTGTGCGGTGATGAAAGCACTATCGTATCCGGCTTAAGAGAAGCTACAAGCTCTGCCGCCTTCTCATAGGCTTCTGTCGTTTTTATTATTTTCTTTTCTTCTCCCCCTCCCACCTCGGGTAAAATAATGGGGGGATGAGGTACCATTATCGCACCAAGTACAGACATCCTTTTATCCTCTCTTTTAAATATTTTAACTATTGCTCTTAAGTTCCTTCTTTCTTAAGTACATTATCGAATCGGCACGGTCGAATACCTGACGGAAGCTTGTATCAACAGAGGAATCATAATCCGTCAGTCCTGCAGCCACCACAACGCCACCGACCTTATTGTTATTCTCGACCATACTTTCAAGCTCTGCCATCAGATGGAGCCTGTTCGCATAATCCTCGCCCTCCATGACCACAACGAACTCGTCCCCTCCGATCCTGAATACGGGACTGTGCTTGAACAGCTTACATATCATCATGCACGCTGTTTTAATATATTCATCTCCCGCCTTGTGGCCCAGAGTATCATTTATCTGTTTCAGGCCGTTAACATCGCATACCACGATCGCAAATTCGGCTACAAGGCTCTGTTTGATCCTCAAATTCATGGATTCTTCCTTTTCGGCATAGGCATGCTTACTCTTGACACCCGTAAGCTGATCCCTGTAGGCCATGTTCTGTACAACGCCCAGTGCCTCGTCATTCTCCTTCTCACGCTTCTTCATCGTCTGGTAATTGCTCGAAACGATCACTGTGGACAGAACAAACAGACCAAACAGAACGAATCCGTTCCCTGCAGTCACCCTTTTCATACCCCTTATCTCATCTTCTATGAAGTCCTTCTCAAGCATCTCGTATTTGGAATCATCTGCCTGGCCTTTATAATACGCGCTTATCTCGTTTATCGTATCCTCGGCAGCACTCTGTGTGGATTCACTCATCCAGACAAGAGCGGTAAACAGCACGAGAGCAAGCATTCCGATCCACACAACTATCGAATTACCGAAACGCCTCATCCTGTCCCTGCTGACAACCCATCTGAAAAACAGGAACCCCAGCACGCCCCAGACAGTGAACAGGAAGTAGGATTCCTTGGCCATACCGGCATCACCCGTAAGACCGGGGAACTGTAACACCATTGCAAGGAATGCCATGATAACGATACCGGCGATCCCGGATATCTGTCCTATCCTGTCATACTCAAGCTTTGCCACCTTATAAGCCGCAGCAGATACGAAGCAGTACACCAGTATCGTACCTATCGTTGTCACATCAACGATCCAGCCTATCGCAGTCCTTCCTATAAACGGTACAAATACCGATATCAGCATGATGATCCCAATTGCTTTCTCAGGTACACCATCCTCATTCAGTGCCGCATATTTCTCAGGGATGATCCCGTCACCGGCTATCGCATACAACAGCCTGCTCACCGCAATGATCATACCTATCAGGCTTGAAATTATCAACGCAAACAAAACAGCCGCAAGTATGGCTATACCCCAATAACCCAAATATCTTTCGGCAGCATGGAATGCAGGATATCTGTTAAGACCGCTTATATTGTCAACATCGGCAATGTACTCAAGCCAGCTGTTGTAACCCTCGGGATATGCACTTACCGACAAAAGGATGATCGCTATATAAAGCAGTGATGTAATAAGAACCGCAAAAGAAAGTATCCCGAATGTCTTCCTTCGGGGAAAATCAAATTCAGCCGCCGAATGTGAAATGTTTTCAAATCCGACAAACGCCCAGGGCGCCATACAGGCAATACCTATTATCTGAGGAGCTATCCGCTTGTCCGGGATAAGTCCAGGTGCCATCGAATAACCCGCAGCTCCCATGCCGCAAAGAGCCGCAAACAGACACACGGCCAGACCGGCCGTAAAAACAACCGCGCTCACAACGGCAATACGGTAACCGGACTTTTTATATTTCATGCATATGATGCCTGACAGTACGATAAACAATACGGAGATCAGGGCTTCTCCGAGCCAGACCTCATAACCTGCTATTGTATAGTGAAGGCCGAACTTAAACATATCGCCGAAGAAATTCCCGGCAAAAAGCGGAAGTGATGTGGCATTGGCCCAGAATACCGACATGTATGTAAGGAAAAGAAACCATGATACCAAAAAGGCTCTGTCATGTCCGAACACGCCCGTCACGTATGCATACACACCGCCCGCTTCCGGATACCGCTCTAGCATACAGAAATAATTTCTCGCCATAATAAACATGATGAGACCGCCGATAATGATACCGATAACACTGCCGAGCGTCCCCGCTTTAAGAAGATAGGAATTCCCCGTAAACACAAACGAACCCCACCCTATGGCACTGCCTGTTGATATGGCACAAGCTCCAAAGGGAGTAATATAAGGCTTAAGACGAACAGCTCCGTCCTGTACATCCTGCCCGGTCATATCTGCTTCTTTTTTGTCTGAAGTATTCTCCATACGGTAGTAAGCTTTCTGTTTTACACAAAATCTATTCCTGATTCAGTATCTCTATCATTTCACGGATCATCTCTTCATCCTTTAACCTGAACAGAAACTCCACTCTTCTGGAGGCTTCGGCATCCACCTCGCCGTTTGCTCCGTATATGGGATTACTATAGGAACGGCCCGTTGCCGAGATAACATCCTTAAGCTCATCGAGCTGATATGCCGTAAGCACCTTGCTGTCCTCCGACAGACAGTATTTCGCAACCGACAACGCTCTTTTCTGTGACAGCTCAAGATTGAAAAGGTAGTCACCCTCGGTATCCGTATGTCCCTCGATCAGTATTTCGGATATATAATCCCTGTATTTGGGACTGAGCAGGACATCAACGTATCTTGGAAGGAACTCCGACAGAAATTCCTTACCTGCGGGTGTAAGATTGGCCTGGTTGTATGCAAACAGGATACTTGCATCAAAGGTTATCGCGCCCGTCTTCTCGTCTACGGCCACATGAAGGTCCGAATTGTCAAACTCCCTGCGCAGCTCCTCTATAAGCTCGGTCCTGACGCCTATTATATTGTCGAGCTTCTGCTGCTGCTCGCTCATCAGAGCTTCAAGCTTGTTCAGAAGCTCGTGCTGCTCCCTGAGGGTCTTCTCCTGAATTGCGATCTTTTCACCCTGCTCAGCCAGTGCTTCCTCCTGTGCATTAAGCATTTTGGCCTGTTCATCAAGCGTTGTCTTCTGTTTGGCCACTATCGCACGTTCCTCTTCAAGCTCATCGGCCTGTATCACAAGCTCCTGCTCCTTACCCAGGAGCTGCGTTTCCTTTTCATCATACTGTATCTTGGCATGAAGCATCGTAAATGCGATTATCAGCACAAATGTAAGGAGCAGTCCCGCCATCATATCCGAATAAGACAGCCAGTATGTAGTTTCCTCTTCCGTATGTTCCCTGCGTCTCATTTTTATTACCTGTTGGTGTAGTAATTCTCAAGCCTCTGCATGAAGCCTGCCAGTTCCTCTATGGACTTGGCCGTCCTCACAAAACTCTGCTCAATGTTTCTGTAGGAATAATCAAGCGTTCCGTTCATCTGTGAAATAACCTGCCCTACCCTCTCTATTGTATCCCTGAACTGGTTCTCAACCATCTGAAGGTTGTTATTGATGATTTCAAAAGTCTCTGAAACATCAGCAGGCATTGCAGCAGTTGTATCCCTGATCTCTGAAAGCATCTGGCTCTGTGCCCTGACACCCGCCTCCGTCATCTCAAGAGTTGATCCAACGCTTCTGCGGTATTCTTCTATCTGTGCTATATACCCGTTAAGGGCTTCTAGGATCTCACGGTCCTTACTCTCATTCCTTTCAAGAGACCCTATCGAATTGTTCATCTGTGTTGCCAGAGCCTGCAGCCTGTCCGCATAGCCCTTCAGGGCATCCGCTATCTCACCGGTCTTATCGGTAATAAGTCCTATGTTATCGGCTGTGCTTACATTCTTATCAAAGATCTCCTGCATCTGTCTTTCATTCTGCGTCTGAAGCACGAGCGTCTTGTCTATCGTATCCGACAGAGCCGTAAACATGCTGTTAAGAGAACGGTTCATCTCATTAATGAACGCATTTACAACCAGCGAAAGCTGGTCCATCTGATTCTTTGTCGCAACATTGGCAAAGCTTGTAATGGTATCATCAAGCCGTGCAAACTGCGGATCGAGCAGTTCCCTCAGGGCACCCGACATCAGTCTTGTCATGTTCTGCGACAGGCTCTCGATCGCCTCCGTCTGCTGCTGTTCAAGCTCGATAAGACGGTTGACGCTGTCAGGCATTGCATCGGGCATAACATATTTCTTGTAGGAATTGAT
>JAEEHY010000367.1 GCA_016281085.1 Lachnospiraceae bacterium | reverse complement strand
CAGTGCGGTCGTGGTCTTATCCATACCGAAATCCATACCGGTTGCTGACATATATGCGCCGACACCGGCGATGATCAGACCGACAGCTATGCCGGTCGCACTGAAGATCCTTTTCAGCTTAAGATTTCCGACCTGCTCCTCATAGTGATATTCATTTATGATCTTGGCTTCTTTATGAATTTCCGGTTTCCTTTCTGCCGCCTTGTCGGTACCGTCGGTCTTGGTAGTTGTATCTTCTGCTTTTTCAGTCTTGTCTGATGTGTTTTCAGCTATTTCGGTTTTGGCATTTGTATCTTCCGCTATTTCTGTTTTGGCAGTTGTATTTTCTACTATTTCTGTTTTGTCTGCTGTGTCTTCAGCCTTTTCGGTTTTGGCGGTTGTATCTACCGCTGTTTCTGTTTTGTCTGCTGTGTCTTCATCTTTTTCAATTTCTGCCTCTGCCACTGTGGGGACATATGTTTCCTTCACAGTGGGTTTTGCGTCAATCTTTTCAGGAGTGATATCCGGCCTGTCTTCTGTAGTAACATCGGATCCTGTTTCCGGTGTAAATAAATCCTCATCTTCCTCGATGGGCATATTCGAAATAACGGGCTTCTTTGGTATGGATATATCCGGACCCGGATCTTCCGTGACAGGTCCGTTGTCATCGTCGTCATCGCCGAAATAGAACAGGTCGCTCTTGGATTCTTCCTGAGGAAGCTTTGGATCTGAAGCCTCTTCCACACTTTTCAGAGGAGTGGACTTCGGTGCCTCCAATGGATTATCATCCATGTCATCATCAAAGGAAAAACTGATATCTTCTGCCGGCTTCGTTTCATCCGGTTGAGGTTCCCTGCTGACTTGTGCTGCTAATTCCGCAGTTTCGTTTTGATCGATCACTGTTTCTGTGGATCCGGTAGTTTCCGTTTCTGACACAGTATCTTCCGGAATGGAAGCTGCCTGTTTGAAAACACTCGGCTTTGCTTCGTCCTCTACGGAAAATGATGAAAACAGATTATCCTCTTCCTCATCACCAAAATCAAAACTCTTAACCCCGCCTTTATTGAAATCGAAACCAAATTCAGCCAGTGCGCTCTCATCTTCTTCGAAACCGAAGCCGAACAGATCGGCTCCCGCAGGCTTCGCTTCGGTGGGTTGTGCTACGGGGTTCACTTCGTTCTGCCCGGTTGCAGGTTCAGGTTCGCTCTGTTGTGCTACGGGGTTCACTTCGTTCTGCTCAGTTGCAGGATCTGACATGTTCTGTTCTTCTTTATTATGCTGTGCCACAGATTCGGCTCCATTATGCTCCTGTGCGTTCCCGGCTTCTGAGTCCGGCATTTTTGCCCGTGAAATCCGAACATCCTTTTCATCCTTACTGTACGCCTGCCATTGTTCAAGGCTCTCATGCATATCCTTAAGGAACATGCCTTCACAGTGCGGACATTTTGCACGTTTATCATTCCCCTTTATTTTGTACACTCTGTCACAGTTAGTGCATACATACATGGATATTTCCATATTTATATTCCCCTTTGCATCCTTTCTGCATTTAGATATTTGTCCGTATTATCATTCCCTGAATATAATTTCGTGACTTTCTGAAGCAAATCAAATAAGGAAATGTATTCAGAAATCATGGTTACTAATATTGTAAATTAATTCAATTGATTTTACAATCGTGAATGGTCATGTAGCGGACAACGGAAGCACAACGCTCAGCAGCAGTTTCCTTAAACACTTCATAGTTTATTTCCTCAGAATCTTCAGCCTTATTGGAAATAGCACGGATAATGACAAATGGAGTATCATTAAGATAACATGCCTGTGCGATTGCTCCGCCTTCCATCTCACAGCACATACCTCCAAAATCGGACTTGATCAATTCCTTTTGCTCCTTTGAGGAAATGAACTGGTCGCCCGTACAGATCCTGCCTTCGAAAACCTGAACGTCAGGAGCTACCTCATGCACAGCCTCAACAGCTTCTTTCCGCATTGTTTCATCCGCAGGAAACGCAGAACGACCTGTGTACGGGATCTCCCCTTTTTCAAAACCGATGGCTTCTACAGTAAAATCATGCTGACAAGCGTCAACTGAAACAACGAAATCTCCGATATCGATCTGATTGTCGAGGGAACCGGCAACACCGGTATTAATAATTTTCGAACAGTTAAACTGATTGATCAACGTATTGGCACAAATCCCTGCATTTACTTTGCCCATGCCGCACTGCACAACAACCACGTCCTTATTCTCCAGTTTTCCTTCACAGAATTCCATGCCGGCTATGGTAGTTGTTCTGGGATCCGTAAGTTCTTCTTTGAGGGAAGTAACTTCCTCTTCCATGGCACCTATAATACCAATCTTATCTTTGCTCACATCAGGATTTATATTGATATTTACGTTACAGCCGCTTAACATCATTGCACCATACATAATAATGCAGGTGATCAGCAAATACAGTGATCTCTTCATAGTCAGTCTCCTTTTAAACCTAAATTATTGGGTATATCTGTTGCATTTCATTATACTCGAACTTTATGTATTCCTTCAAGGATATCCATGATCAAGTCCGGTCTTATTCAGATTACCACAGGATCACACATCTGTCATGCTCCGATCAGGACTTCAGGGCTCAGATCAAGTATCCTGGCCAGTGAAAGGATATATGTGGCATTGGCTTTTGCAAGAGGCTTATCGCCCTGTTCATAGTGCTCAATGTCTTGAATGATATGTATATTATACCACCCGGGGGGATTGTGTAAATATTGCTGATTATATCTGTTATGATGAAAGAGGTATTGTGAATGAGAATATTTAGGGGATATGTTTGTGCACGAAAAAAGGACGGTACAGAAAGGAGTGTCTGTACCGTCCGGACAAAGGATTTATAGTGAAGAACTGCTCTGTGGCGGCTCTCTACTATCTACTCAACATCCTTAAGGGCCTCGAGGTCTTCTTCACCTGTTCGTATCTTAATGACTTTTTCTACAGGATATACGAAGATCTTACCATCGCCGATATGACCGGTGTAGAGTGCTTTCTTGGCTGCATCGATAACATCCTTAATGGGAACGTTACCGATAACAACTTCAACTTTAACCTTCGGAGTAAGGGTTGCATCAACTTCAACTCCACGGTATTTCGCACCGCCGCCCTTCTGGACGCCGCAGCCCATGACCTGAGTCACGGTCATACCTGTTATACCGGCTTCGTTGAGCATCTTCTTAAGTACATCGTATCTTGCGAGTTTCGCAATGATAACAACCTTGTTCATTCCGGTATCGACAAACGGCTGTGTTACAACAGGTACAGCTGCATTGATCTTTGCGGGTGTTGCCTTATCGTATTCGCCGACACCGAGGTCTGTATTCTCATTTACTTCCATAGTCATCGTGTTTGCGATATCCATGATCGCAAAGCCCGAATAAGCCGAATCAAGACCGTGTTCCGTACTGTCAAGACCCTGGATCTCTTCTTCCTCGGAGACTCTCAGACCTATAGTCTTTTTAATAACTGAATAAGCGATTATTATTGTAACAACCGTCCATGCTATGGTAACAAACATACCGCCAAGCTGCTTGATAAGCTGAGCAAAACCGCCGCCGTAGAAGAGGCCTTCTTCTATACCTGCCACTGCAAAGCCGGGAGCTGAAGATGTTGCGAAAAGACCTACTGCTATCGTACCCCAGATACCGTTCATCATATGTACGGCAACTGCACCGACGGGATCGTCAACATGTACTACGTTATCTGTAAACCATACACCGAATACAACCAGAAGACCACCGACAAGACCTATAATGGCAGAGCCTGCACAGTCGGTAACATCACAGGGTGCGGTAATTGCCACAAGACCTGCAAGTGAAGCATTCAGACACATCGAAACATCCGGCTTGCCGTATCTGATCCAGGTAAAGATCATACAGGTTACGGTTGCCACTGCCGGAGCTACTGTTGTTGTAAGGAATACGGAACCGAGAGTCGGAATATCCGTTGCTGCAGCTCCGTTGAAACCGTACCAGCCGAACCACAGAATGAAAACACCCAGTGCAGCCACTACAAGGTTGTGTCCGGGAAAAGCATTGACTTTAATGATCTTTCCATCCTTATCCCTTGAGAATTTGCCGATACGGGGACCGAGCATCCATGCACCGATAAGGGCACAGATACCGCCTACCATATGAATACAGTTGCTGCCTGCGTAATCATGGAAGCCCCACTGAGCCAGGAAACCTCCGCCCCAGGTCCAGTGTGCCTCGATCGGATAGATGATCGCTGAGATAATAGCCGAATACACACAGTATGCGGAGAATTTCGTCCTCTCAGCCATCGAACCGGATACGATCGTTGCCGTGGTCGCACAGAACACAAGGTTAAATACGAAGGACGAATAGTCAAAATCGGCAAAGTTCGTAAACACATCAAAGGTAAAACGTCCCGAGAAGCCGCCAAGCATGTTCTCACCGAGCATTATCGAAGCACCGCAGATGAACCACATAACGGTTCCGATACAGAAGTCCATCAGGTTCTTCATTATGATGTTTCCCGAGTTCTTGGCTCTCGTGAAACCCGCCTCACACATCGCGAAGCCTGCCTGCATCCAGAATACCAGCGCCGCTCCTATAAGGAACCAGACGCCAAACACTTTTCCATCCAAAATACTCATCATTTCTTCCATAATCTCTCTCCTCTCTATTTGTCATCCGAAGACTGCTTCGGATGTTCAATATAATGATAAAGGCGCCAACCTGTAAGGTTGACGCCTTTGTCACTTGAATCTATTTAAACTAAACGTAGAACAAGATATCCTCGTACTTAGGATACGGAAGTATTCCGTCGGGAAGATATACTTCCAGCGAATCCGCCAGGCTCCTTACCTGCTCCATATCCTTAAGGATCTCATCATGATAGAACCTGGCCTGTGCCAGTGAATCCTCCATGCTCTCGGCCTTATCCGTATCCTTGGCAAGCTTGTCTGTAAGATCGAACAACTTGTCATATCCGTCACTTAAGATCCTTATCATCTTCATATCAGCTTTGCATGCAAGATGCGAATCAAGTGCTGCCTTTGCACTTACCGATGATGTCAGCTGATCCGCATATTCACCGACTGCGGGCATGAACTCTGTAAGTACCATATCCTTAAGCGTAAGGCTCTCGATATGAATGGTCTTCGAGTAATTCTCAAGCAGGATCTCATATCTTGATTCAAGCTCGCTCTCAGTGAAAATATGGTGCTTTTCAAACAGAGCCTTATTCTTATCCGCGATGAAGGCAGGCAGGGCTTCAGGCGTGGACCTTAAGTTGTACAGTCCCCTCTTCTCGGCTTCCTTAACCCATTCGTCTGTATATCCGTTTCCGTTGAAGATCACTCTCTCATGTGCTGTTATCGACTCTTTAACAAGCTCATGAACCGCTGACTCGATCCCATCTTCCGGAACATCCTTAAGCTTCTCATAGAACCTGCTCAACACTTCCGCTACAGCGGTATTGAGGATCACATTCGGTCCCGATACGGATAATGATGATCCAAGCGACCTGAATTCGAACTTGTTGCCTGTGAAGGCAAACGGTGAAGTCCTGTTTCTGTCGGTGTTATCCTTTGTGAAATGAGGAAGTACCGTAGTTCCGATGTTCATCTTTGTAGTGCCGCTTTTTTCGAAGAAGGTGTCATTCTTGATCGACTCTACAACTTTTTCAAGTTCTTCTCCAAGGAAGATCGAAATGATCGCCGGAGGTGCCTCATTGGCTCCCAGTCTGTGATCGTTTCCGGGGCTTGCAACAGATACTCTCATAAGATCCGCATATTCATCGACTGCTTCTATGATTGCTGCAAGGAAGATGAGGAACTGGGTATTGTCGGCAGGTGTCTTGCCGGGATCCAACAGGTTAACTCCCGTGTTGGTAACCATTGACCAGTTGTTATGCTTACCCGAACCGTTGATGCCTGCGAAGGGTTTCTCATGGAGCAGACATACAAGATCGTGCTTCTCAGCAACCTTTTTCATGATCTCCATAGTGAGCTGGTTGTGGTCTACCGCTATGTTCGTTGTATCAAATACCGGGGCAAGCTCATGCTGACACGGAGCCACTTCGTTATGCTTGGTCTTGGCGGGAATTCCGAGCTTCCACAGCTCAAGATCCAGGTCGTGCATGTATGCTGCCACTCTCGGCTTGATCGCGCCAAAGTAATGATCCTCCATCTCCTGACCCTTGGGAGGAAGTGCTCCGAGCAGTGTTCTTCCGGTAAAGATCAGATCCTTACGCTGCTTATATGCTTCCTTCTCTATAAGGAAATATTCCTGTTCGGGTCCCACTGTTGTAGATACGCCGGTGACATCTGTCTGTCCTATCTTGTTAAGGACTTTGGTGGCTTCCTTTGACAGTGCATCCATCGACCGAAGAAGAGGTGTCTTCTTATCCAGCGCTTCGCCTGTGTATGAACAGAAGGCTGTGGGTATATACAGGGTTCCGTCCTTTATAAAAGCAGGTGATGTCGGATCCCATGCCGTATAACCTCTTGCTTCGAAGGTTGCCCTCAGCCCTCCCGAAGGAAAGCTTGAAGCATCAGGCTCGCCCTTTACGAGTTCCTTGCCGGAGAAATCCATTATCACTTCACCGTTTCCGACGGGAGTGATGAAGGAGTCATGCTTTTCTGCGGTAAATCCTGTCATGGGCTGGAACCAATGGGTGAAATGTGTCGCACCGTTCTCAACTGCCCATTCCTTCATGGCTACCGCAACCGAATTGGCCACGTCAAGCTCCAGATGCGTATTATTTTCAATGGTCTTCCTAAGTGCTTTGTAAATGTCTTTGGGAAGCTTGTCTCTCATGACCTTGTCATTAAATACGAGACTCCCGTACAGTTCCGGTATCCTTTGTTCTTTGTTCATTACTGCTCCTCCTTTTTGTTTTATAAAGAAAAAGGTGCCAACCCTGTTGAGTCGACACCATTGTCTTTTGTGATGAATATTGTACCAAATAAAAATCGCCCCGGAAATAATTCCGAAGCGACCTTGCTTACAAGAATGATTATAATCAAAACCGTGGATAAGTCAATATAGTAAAATTTTCAAATTTTTCCTGCAATTATATAAAAATTTCGTAAATTTACACAAGACATGGTAAGACACGGGGAAGAACCGTCCCCGTGTCTTCCGTGTTTTATATTCCCGAATATCCCATAAGGGATTCATCAACCGCTCTGGCCGCATTTTTTCCTTCGTATATTGCCCATACAACAAGGGACTGTCCTCTGTGCATGTCACCTGTGGTGAATACGCGGTCACGGCTGGTAGCGTAAGCTCCTTCTGCTGTAGCCACGTTGGTCCTGCCGTTTATATCCACCTTAAACGCATCGGTCACATATTTCTGTGAACCCAGGAAACCGGCTGCGATAAGCACAAGATCTGCCTTAAGCTCGCCTTCTGTTCCTTCAACCGGAACCATCTGCATACGCCCCGTTGCCTCATCCTTCTTCGGTGAAAGCTTCACTGTCTTAACCGATGTCAGATTACCCTTTTTATCCTTAACAAACTCTGTTACCGTTGTCTGATATATCCTCGGATCGGAGCCGAACATGAATATAGCTTCCTCCTGACCGTAATCCGTCTTAAGTATCTTCGGCCATTCGGGCCATGGATTGGAAGCGGCACGGCTCTCACAGGGTTTTGGCATCATCTCAAGCTGTATTACGGAGGCCGCGCCCAGCCGTATAGACGTTCCGACGCAGTCGTTTCCGGTATCTCCGCCGCCTATGACAACCACACTCTTACCCTTAAGGCTCTTAAATGAGAAATCCTTCTTATCAATTATCTTATCATAATCATATCCTGCATCTATTATGCTTTTGGTAACCTCTGTAAGAAAATCAACCGCGAAATATATTCCCTTCGCATCTCTTCCCGGTGCATTTATATCTCTTGGATTGGCTGCGCCGCAGGCAAGGATCACACGGTCATATTCCTTAAGCAGTTCGTCCGCTTTTATATCATTTCCTACATCGACCCCGTATTTAAAGACAATACCGCTCTCTTCCATCAGGCTTATCCTTCTGTCGATGACACGCTTATCGAGTTTCATATTGGGTATTCCGTATCTCAACAGCCCGCCTGCCCTGTCCCGTATTTCGTACACAGTAACCAGGTGACCTCTCTTGTTGAGCCAGTATGCGGCCGACAGACCCGAAGGACCGGAGCCTATTACGGCAACCTTCTTCCCGGTGCGAACTGCCGGTTTGTCCGGCTTCACAAGACCATTGGCATAGGCATACTCAATGACTGTCTTCTCATTTTCTTTCGTTGATACGGGATCCGAATGTACCGAAACCGTGCATGCCGCCTCGCACAGAGCGGGACATACCCTCGAGGTGAACTCCGGGAAGCAGTGGGTCTTGGACAGCCGTATGTATGCCTGCTCAAGATTACCATGATATACGTAATCATTTATTTCCGGTACAAGATTGTGCAGGGGACAGCCTGACGCCATTCCTGCGATCATGGTGCCCGCCTGACAGAACGGAACACCGCATGCCATACATCTTGCGCCCTGAAGCATCTGCTCCTTTGTTGGAAGCAGAACATGAAATTCATCAAAATCTTTTATTCGTTCCGAAGGCTCTCTTACAGCACCCTCTTTTCTCTCATATTCCATAAAGCCGGTTGGTTTACCCATGATATTCCTCCTTTGTTTGCAGTACATGTTCAGAACAGGCCGGAGCGAAGCGTAGACCCGCTTGCTGTGGATTCTTTATGACATTACCTGTTTTGAACAATTACTATTTGTCATAAGGCTACGGTTACCTTATTTCTGCACGTAACCCAAAAAAAACGCCCCGGATATTCCGAAGCGTCTTTGCTAACAACAATAATTATAGGTCATAGATGTGTAATGTCAAGGGCAACATTTACAATTTCATGATATTTCTGATCATATCTTCAAGTGCCCGGGCTCGGATGGGCTTAGGGTGGGCTAAAACAAAGTATTCCATTCACTCAGGCTTCATCCATCCGCTGGAATCTTACAAGCTCGGCAAAGCTTCCGTTTTTCTTAATAAGCTCATCATAGCTGCCTTCCTCTGCTATCCTGCCCCTCTCAAGGACTACTATCCTGTCACAGTCCTTGACCGTCGACAGCCTGTGTGCGATAACTATTCTGGTACAGTTCATGGATGCAAGGGCATCCGTAACCTTTTTCTGTGTAATATTGTCAAGCGCGCTTGTAGCTTCATCAAGTATAAGCATCGATGGATTCTGGGCAATAACACGGGCGATGAGCAGCCTCTGCTTCTGTCCTCCCGAAAGAGTACCTGCGCTTTCCGAGACTATTGTATACATGCCCAGAGGCATCGCTCTTATATCATCCGCTATCCCAGCCATTTCAGCGGCCCTCCACGCATCCTCCTCAGACAGTCCGGGGCTTGAAATAGCAATATTTGTATAGATATTCCCCGTAAAAAGCCTGCCGTTCTGCAATACAACTCCTATCTGCTGCCTTACATACGCAAGATCGAGATTCTTTAAGTTATCTCCATCATAGTACACAGCTCCGTGCTGTGGCTTGTCAAATCCCAAAAGAAGTCTTGTAAGGGTCGTTTTGCCCGATCCTGATGCCCCTACTATGGCAATATATTCCCCCTTATCAATGGACAGAGTCAGATCGCTCAGAACAGGCAGGGTTTCCTTTGAATAGCGGAATTCAACATGCTCCAGGGATACTTTGCCGGAAAGTCTGCCCGGCGCACGACCACCTGCCGTAATCTCGGGTTCTGTCTCGAGGATAGGCTTAAGCATCTTTGTTATTGGCTCAATGGAGGCAATCTGGCTTCCCAGACCCGACAGATTCATAATAGCCGTATTAATAAAGCCAAAGGAGGTATAAAAGTATATAAATTCTGCATCGTTCAGTCCCACGTTGTCAGCAAAAAGGAAGAGGATCCCCAGACCCAAAATATTGATCGCCGGGAGCAGTGCATTCTGGATCTTTATCAGAAAAGGAGGCTTATACTCCGCATCCGACTGCTTCTTATAGGTTTCGGCATATTTCGACAGTGCTCGTTTCTGGGCTCCGAAAACCTTAATCTGCTCAATGCCTGTAAGAAGATCAAGCGCAAGCGTATTTGTTGCCACCTGGCAGCTGAGCCTGTCTATGACATTTTTCCGAAGTCCCAGTATACCGAGTATCTGCAACAAGAACTCCGCTATAAGGACACAGGCCGCAGGGATCATCATATCCGGCACGGCTACCTTCATCTGTACTATATATACCAACGAGAAAACGACCATTATACCGCTCGAAAACCATATGTTGCACCATATAGTGCACAAAGACTCCACAAAAGTCAGCGCCCCGTAAATATCACCTGTACTGTGTTTTCTGAAAAATGACGTCGGAAGGTCCAAAACCCTTGCAAAAAGAGCGCTTTGAAGCATCACCGTCATTCTCTGTGTTATCCTTGAAAGTGTAAGGCTCTGCAGTATGTTTAATAAATATCGTGATACAACTGCACTTATAAGAAAAAACGCCAGTGAGAATATCATCTCAGTTGATCTTGACGGTATTATATAGCTTAACATCAGCGAGTTGGCAAGTGGCAGGATAAGGCCTATCAGGGCAATAAGCAGGCCTGTCAGAACCGCTCTTAGTGTATCCCCCCCGCGCACTGTCCTCATCATGAACTTAAACAGTCCCCGGGTATCGATCGCGCTCTGGGGGAGAGGGCTGTAATAGAGTATGGCATTTTTTTGTATCTTTCCCTCATTTGCCGCATTTACTCTCACCCGCTTACCGCTCTCAAGATCGTTATAATAATATGTACCCATCTGATCGGGCAGAAGTGCCGCTATCCTTCCGTTGTCAAATTCACACAGATACACTCCCGCGGCATACTTATACCATCCCTCCGACAGTTCGCAGGGTCTTGACATCACTCCGTTTTTCCTCAGTATCTCGGAAACATATTCCTCGCTGCCCGCACTGTACGGATCGAAAGAAGGAGCCGGTATATCAAGCCATTCACATATTTCCTTAAGGGCAATCGGCCTGTCGAGACTCCTGTCATCACTCTTAAACTGATATGCATCTTTCCTTTTTTCAGTAATATCGTTCAGTGCGGCATATGCGTTATCAAGCCGCTCATCATCATTCTTTATTCGTTTCTTTATCTGTTCTTCCGTTTTATCCATAATAATACCGTTTTATGCCTGTGACACCAGCCTGAAATACTCACCTTTTTGGGCTATAAGTTCATCGTGCGTACCCTCTTCGATTATTTGTCCGTTTTTAAGGACTATTATCCGGTTGCAGCTTCGCACTGTGGAAAGCCTGTGGGCTACGATGACTGTCGTGATCTTCCTTTTCTTTATCTCTTCAATCACATGATGCTCTGTCATGGCATCCAGCGCACTCGTTGCCTCATCAAGTATCAGTACTGTGGGATTCTTTGCAAGCGCACGCGCTATGGCTATTCTTTGTCTCTGCCCTCCTGAGAGGTCGCTGCCTCCTGAAGCCACAACATGATCATACCCCCTCGGCATATTTTGGACATCCACATTAATCGCCGCAGCTTCTGCCGATGCCTTAATATCTCCGTCACTCACTGTCCTGTCCCACATACTTATATTGTTCCTGATACTGTCATTGTATATGATACTGTCCTGACTGACCATGGCAACGGAACCGTAGAACACCGGTGCACATATATCAGCTATAGGCTTACCGTCATAACACACCTCTCCATCCCAGATTCTCAGAAGTCCCGTAAGCAGCTTGGCTATAGTAGACTTGCCGCTTCCCGAACTGCCGACAAATGCAACACTCTCACCTGCCTTTATCTTAAGGTTAAGATTTTCAAACAGAGGCGGAACCGCCCTTGAATAACCGAAAGTTATATCCTTAAGTTCTATATCTCCCGTAAGAAGCGAAACCTCTGTATCCTCAGGAATACCTTCCTCCTTAAACAGAGTCTCCTGCTCATAATGCATCACATCCTCTATTTTGGCTACCGACGTTGAAAGCTCCTTCACACTCTTTAACGTATCCGCTATATTCTGGGTAGGCTCTGCCAGCTTTACAACCAGCGTCTGAAAGGCCAGCAGCACACCTGTCGTTATATACCCCTTCATTATCAGATAAGCGCAGAATGTGAGTATGATCGCGCTTGTCAGGTCACGGATCATAAGTGAAAACCCGGTAAGCGTTGAGAGAGTTGTGTTCTCCCTGGTCTTTCCCATATTTACCGATGCCTGCCACGATGCCCATCTCGAAAAATAACCGGCTGCCACTCCTGAGGACTTTATCGTTTCTATCATGTCAATACCGGAAACCATTACGGCATCCATCTGCATTGATGAATTCATCCTTTGCTGCATATACCTGACCGTATAATCAGATGCGATCCTGGTCACCAGAATATTCGTTGCGATCAGGAGCAGTGAGATAAATGCAAGAAGCACATTACTCCTCAACATTACCGAGAAATATATAACAGCCATCAAAAGCTGTACCGCAACAGGCACCACCTTGTCAAACATTGTCTGTGTGACCGTGGAATTAAGAGCCAGACGGCCTATGATCTCACCCGGACTCCTCTGCATAAAAAAATCCATGGGCAGCTTTAACAGATGCCTGAAAAAACTCATATTCAGATGAATACCAAACATCCCCCTTATCCGGTAGCTGTATATCTGATTCAGTGTATCCGCAGTAAGCTCTGCAAATCCGAGAATAAAGACAGTCACGAAGAAAGCTTCCTTCCATACCTGATAATCATCCAGTATTTCGTCTATATATACCTTCTGGAATGCAGGTACAAGAACACCGATCATGGAAACGACGAGCGCTGTCAGGAGTACATATGCTATTCCTTTCTTTTCCCCCTTCAGGAAATCCTTCACAACATTCCAGACACCCGGTCTTATCCCGTCCCGTACGAATTCATCAGTAGGCGAAAACTCAAGGACTATGCCTGTAAAGCTTTTGTCGAACACATCCATTGAAACCGTGATCTCTCCGAGAGCGGGATCGTTCAGATAAGCCTTCCCCTTTCCAAACCCCCTCAAAACCACAAAGTGGGACATATTCCAATGTATGATCGCCGGATAATGGACCTTGGTCATACAGCTTTCTACCGAGTAACGGTAACCGTCTGCCTTAAGTCCGTACTGTTCGGCTGCGGTTAATATAAGCGAAGCCTTGGAACCGTCCCTCGAAACATTACAGTCCTTCCTTACCTTCTCAAGAGGGACGTATTTTCCGTAATAGGCTAAGATCATGCAAAGTGATGCAGCCCCGCACTCAACATATTCCATCTGCGTGACCATCGGCACTCTGACATGATGATATCTTATATTTTTTTTATCT
>JAEEHY010000366.1 GCA_016281085.1 Lachnospiraceae bacterium | reverse complement strand
AGAGGAAGGTATTCATCTATCATCAGTTGAAGTTTAGGCTCTTCCATATCCCTGTAACCTCCCTTGATCAACGGTTACCCTTATTTAAAGGTTCTGTAACATCGATATCCTGTGCCTTTCCCGATTTCTTTACTGCATCCGCACCCGCAAGAGCACTTTCCTTATCCCTGTACAAACCGAACACTGTCGGACCGCTGCCACTCATAAGCGCTCCAATCGCTCTGTTATCAAGCATTAATCTTTTTATTTCTTTTATTACAGGATATTCCTCCTGCGTGACCCCTTCCAGTGAATTACAGAGTAAAGCTGCCATTCCCTGAAGGTTTCCTTCGTTTATTGTACTTATCATGCCGTCCACATCGGGATGTATCTTATCCTCAAGGCTGTCAAATGCCGTATATACATATCCTGTTGAAACACTTATTCCCGGTTTTGCAATAAGGATAAAACAATCGGGGATCGAAGGAAGAGGCGTCAATACCTCACCTATTCCCTCTGCCAGAGCGGTACCTCCCGTTATACAATATGGAACATCCGCACCTATCCTCACTCCGATGTCCTTAAGCCTTTCATCTTTCAGCTTAAGATCAAACAGGCTGTTCATTCCCTTAAGGACCGCGGCTGCATCCGAACTGCCGCCCGCAAGTCCCGCAGCTATCGGAATATGCTTGTCTATAAATATCCTGACCGGTTTACTGATCCTGCATTCATCCATGATAAGTTTAGCTGCTTTATATACAAGATTATCCTCATTTACAGGAAGCTCACCCGAATTGGTCCCTACAGTTATAAGTCCTGAGGCGCCATCCGCGCAGCTTCCTTTATTACCGTTTTCTTCAACGGTTATCGTAATCGTATCATGCAGGCTTATCTGCTGCATGATCATCCGTACATCATGATATCCGTTTTCTCTTTTTCCGATAACATCAAGCGACAGATTGATCTTTGCGGGTGCATCTATAACTGTTTCTTTTCCCATTGCTTCGTCCGTTTTATCATGTATTTTGTATACAATATCCTTTACTTAAAATCATATCATTTAATCAAAAAAAAAGCTAATAAAATATTGATTAACGCCGATATTATTAATGAAACCTATATTTTTCTTATTTTACGCCCATATTCATCCGGAACAAACAGTCCGTGAATATGGATGTATAAATCCAAGGAGGGAAAACATGAGTGTAAACGGAATTCAGGGATACTCACAGGTAGATGCATACAGTGCATACAATTCTGTTAAGAAGTCAACCAACAATCCCAAAACCGAAGATACTTCCTCCTCTTCCAAAGCTTCAAAAGCAGCGGAATCGGGTGTCATATATGAGAAGAGTTCAGAAAGCTCCAAGACCCCTGACCGTTCGGGAGTGATCTACAAGCCCAACACGGCGCTTGTGGAACAGCTTAAGGCCGATCAGGATGCAAACAAGCAGCGGCTGCTCGATATGGTCCATGACACAATGTCAGGACAGTTGTCGGCTTTCAAGGCTGCCAACGGAGATAATGAAGACAGTATATGGCGTTTCCTTGCAAGCGGTAAATTCACCGTTTCTGCAGCTGCTAAGGAAGAAGCCAAGAAGGCAATATCCGAGGATGGTTTCTATGGGGTGAAGAACACTTCCGACAGGATACTTGAAATGGCTAAAGCATTGACCGGAGGCGATCCCGACAAGATCGAGAAGATGAGAGACGCTTTCAAGAAGGGCTTTGACCAGGCCACCAAATCATGGGGGCAGGCATTACCGGAAATATCAAGCAAGACATATGATGCGGTAATGGAAGGCTTTGACAACTGGGCCAAGGAATCTCAAACAGGAGTTACGGGTTAATATGACGCTACCATATCCCAACAAAGAAGTTTGAGTAAAAGAGGACACGCAGGATTAAACCTGCGTGTCTTGTTTTCTGTAATTATTTATTTAACCTGTATTCCTTCTACTTTACGCACCCGATCAGTTCCTTAATATCACTTACCTTATATTTCTCCATATAGTCCCTCAGTCCATCGATCACCTTAACCGTAGTATAAGGATCGTGGAAATTCATTGCTCCTACAGCGACCGCACTGGCTCCTGCCATGATGAACTCAAGTGCATCCTCCGCGCTTGCTATGCCTCCCATTCCGATGATGGGTATTTTAACCGCCTGTGCAGTCTGATATACCATTCTTACCGCAACAGGCTTGATAGCGGGTCCCGACAGTCCTCCCGTTTTATTGGCCAAAGCAAATGTCCTCTTATGTATATCTATTTTCATTGCGGTTATCGTATTTATAAGAGACAACGCATCAGCGCCTGCTGCCTCTGCTGCCCTTGCCATCTCCGTAATGTCTGTGACATTTGGGGACAGCTTCATTATTATGGGCTGTTTTGCTTTTTTCTTTATCTCACTCGTTATATTGTACAGTGCATCCGCCTTCTGACCGAAGGCTATTGCTCCTTCCTTGACATTGGGGCATGAGACATTTATTTCAAGCATATCTGCAGCCTCATCTGAGAGGCGCTCCACCACATCAAGGTAATCCTCTACCGATTTACCGCATACATTGACTATGACCTTTGTATCATATTTTTTAAGGAATTCCAGATCTCTTGCTATAAATGTATCTATTCCCGGATTCTGGAGACCTATTGCATTCAGCATTCCACCGTACACCTCTGCCACCCTGGGTGTCGGGTTTCCTGTCCAGGGAACATTGGCAACACCCTTGGTCACGACCGCTCCGAGCCTGTTAAGATCCACGAATTCCCCGTATTCCATCCCCGAACCGAAGGTTCCGGAGCCTTCCATCACAGGATTCTTAAATTCCACCCCCGCAATATTTACACTTAAATCCATCACAGCTCCACCTCCGTTGCCTTAAATACAGGTCCGTCCTTACATATTCTTTTATTTTTTACCTTGGAATGGTCATCAACCTCTTCCGATCTGCATACGCAGCCAAGACAGGCGCCCACTCCGCAGGCCATGCGCTCTTCCATTGAAATATATGCCTCTATTCCATTTTCAGCCGCATATGCCTTAATGCCGCGAAGCATGGGGGTTGGACCGCATGCACAGATCACAGAGCCCTCAACTCCCTGCTCCTTTATTGCATCAATAACATTACCCTTTGTTCCAACGGAACCGTCATCGGTTGCTATTACAAGCCTTCCGTATTTCTTTAATTCCTCATCAAGGAACATATCAGCATCCCTGTATCCGACTACTATGGTCACTTTTCCCTTAAGCTGTTTTGCCAGCTCAAGCATAGGAGGAATTCCGATTCCGCCTCCTATAAGTATCGGACCGGGCTCTTCCGTGTCATTACAGCATTTATCCTCTATTTCCGTCAACGGAAATCCGTTACCCAGAGGCCCCAGAATATCCACTCTGTCTCCTTCCTTATATTGGGCGAATTCCTCCGTTCCTTTGCCTGCTATCCTGTATACGATCCTGAGAGAGTTATTCCCTGTTTCACATATACTTATCGGACGTGGCAGAAGCCTGGCTTCACTTTTTGTGTATACGGAAATGAACTGGCCGGGTACCGCTTCTTTGGCAATCCCTGTTTCGATCCACATACTGTATATATCCTGTGCCAGTTTTTCCTGTGATATGACCTTCGCGGTTTCTTTGATCTTACTCATTGTTTTTTCAGCTTTCCCTTAGTTTATTATTGTTCAGTCTTTTATATCATGAGCTGTCCGGTATTACCCAACAAATAATTCAGTTATTTGATCATTCTTCATTATCTCTTATTTCCGGCTCATCTTTATACACAACATTTCCGTTGCATATTGTGTATTTGACTTTTCCGTTAAGACGCCAGTTGATGAATGGCGAATTGCCTGATTTTGATATGAAGTCACTTACTATCCATTCCTCATTGGGGTCGAAGATCACCATATCCGCAGAAGAACCTATCTTAACCGAACCCGCGTTCAAACCGTACAGCCTGGCAGGTCCCAGGCTCATCCTCTCTATCAGCTGAAGCATGGAAAGATAACCCTTGTCAACAAGATTGGTGATTCCCAGAGCCAATGCCGTTTCAAGGCCTATTATACCGCTCGGTGCCTCTGTTATCGGTTTATCCTTCTCCTCCTTGGAATGAGGCGCATGATCCGTGGCGATCATGTCTATGGTCCCATCCTTAAGGCCTTCTATTATCGCCATCCTGTCTTCCTCTGTTCTAAGAGGCGGATTCATCTTCGCAAGCGTCCCATATGTAAGCACGGCCTCTTCCGTAAGCGTGAAATGATGAGGAGTTGCTTCGGCATGGATATTACCGCTCTTTTTCTTTGCCTGACGAACAGCTTCAACTGCTTCTTTTGTGCTGATATGCTGGATATCCAGCTTTACTCCCGTTTCAAGTGCCAGCTTAATATCCCGCTCAACCATTGAAATCTCGGCTTTACGGTCGGAACCGCCTATGTGCAGCTTTGAAGAAGCAAATCCTGCATTTATCCCGTTATTCTCTATATATTCCGGATCCTCTTCATGAAGGCTTACAGGTATATCAAGTCCGGCTGCAACTGTAAACGCGTCTTTAAGGATTTCTGTATCAAGCACAGGGATTCCGTCATCCGACAGCCCTACAGCTCCTGCTGCCTTAAGTGAGGTAATGTCCGTCAATTCCTTACCCTTAAGTCCCTTTGTTATATTCCCTACACTGTATATCTTAATGCTTTCATTACCTGCTTTATCAAGCACCTGTTTAAGAGTATCCACATTGTCAATGGCAGGTCTGGTATTGGCCATCATAACAACGGATGTAAATCCTCCTTTAGCGGCAGCCATCGCCCCTGTATGGATATCCTCTTTATAAGTAAATCCGGGATCCCTGAAATGCACATGAACATCAACAAGACCGGGAGCTGCAATAAGCCCCCTCCCGTTTATAACCTCATCTGCCTGTATCTCCCTTATGGTGCTCTTGCTGTGAAGATCGATAGCCGTTACAACACCTTTACTTATGAGAATATCAACTGTTTCATCAGTATTACTCTCGGGATTTATCAGCCTTATATTCCTGATCATTATACCAGCCATTTTTATACCATCCTGTTTTATAAATTAAATATGAATAACTATTCAGAACAGGTAATGTCATAAGGACTCCACCACTTCGTGGTACCCCTCATGACGAATTCTCACATGCTTGCCCTGAATATTGCGAGCATATCCTCTTCATTGAGCACTCTCGCAGATCCCATCTCACCGCCGACTCCTACGGCGCACTTGTGAGCCATTTCCTTAAGGTCTTCATCCGTAGCCTTGACACCCAGTTCCCTTAAGTTGGTCGGCATGTTTATGCTGCGGTAGAAATCCTCCATTGCTTCAATACCCTTAAGTGCAATCTCTTCATCGGTGCCGGCTTCCTCTACTCCCATTACATTTATCGCAAATCTCTTAAACCTGTGTAGGCAGTTCCTGTATACATATCTTGCCCAGCTTCCCCAGATGGCTGCCAGTCCGGCACCGTGTGCCACATCATACAGACCTCCCAGCTCATGCTCAAGCTTGTGTGTCATCCAGTCGCCGCCGTCATTTCCACAGCCGGTAAGTCCGTTGTGAGCGAGGCTTCCTGCCCACATGACCTCAGCCCTTGCATCGTAATTCTTGGGATCCTTGTTAAGTATCAGGGCATTGGCCTTGACCGTTCTTAACAATCCCTCGGCCATAGAGTCAGTTATCTCCATGTTTCCGCCGTTTGTAAAGTAGCGCTCCATGGTATGCATCATGATATCCGTACATCCGCAGGCTGTCTGATAATCCGGAAGAGTCATCGTAAGTTCGGGATTCATGATAGCAAATTTAGCCCTTCCGTAGTCACTGCTGTAGCCCCTCTTTACCAGTCCCTCCTCCTTCGTGATCACCGAAGAATCACTCATTTCACTTCCCGTTGCCGCTATCGTAAGGATAACACCTATCGGGAGACATGCCTCTGCCACTCTCTTATAATCATAAAAATCCCATACATCACCCTCGTTGGTAACACCGTAACCTATTGCCTTGGCCGAATCTATGGCGCTTCCGCCACCCACGGCAAGTATGAAATCTATTCCTTCCTTCTTACACAGCTCAATACCCTCATATACAAGTGAAAGATGAGGATTGGGCACAGCACCGCCAAGCTTGATATATTCTATGCCTTCTTTATCAAGGACTCCCGTAACCCTGTCCATCAGTCCCGAACGTATAACACTTCCGCCACCGTAGTGGATAAGTACCTTCTTTCCCCCGAATTCCTTAATGAGTTCCCCAACCTTAAGCTCCGTTTCCTTTCCAAATACAACCTTGGTAGGTGTATAATACTTAAACCCAAACATACCTTTCTCCTCCTGATACACAATTATGTATAACTTTAATAAATAATATAAGTAAATATTCAGAACAGGTAATGCCATTAGGCATTCACCGCAAGCGGGTCTACGCTTCGCTCCGGTCGGTGCTGAGCAAACATCGCCCGGATGTTTGGCACCCTCGCTAAGTGTTCTGCTCAAATACATATATTTATAAAATATATGTGCCGTTCTGAATAGATACAAATATAATAACACAACCAAAGATCGGAATAAATGAAAATCGGCATAAGTAATATGATTGTAGTAAACTTTCTTAAATGGTATAATTCTATGAACACATTATGAAAAATGAACGAATTAAATTCGTTTACCATAACTATTAAAAACAGTCTCATAAGACTATATGAACAAAGGGGAGAACAGTCATGGATATAAACAAAATACTGGCAGCCTGCGACCACACATTACTCCTTCAGGACGCAACCTGGGATGAAATAAAAGTCATCTGCGATGATGCGAAAAAATACGGGACCGCATCTGTATGTATACCACCCTGCTATGTCAGGGCAGCAAATGAATATCTTAAGGATGACGTTGCCATCTGTACTGTCATAGGTTTTCCCAACGGAAATATGACAACGGAAACCAAGGTATTCGAGACGAAAGATGCGCTTGAAAATGGAGCCGACGAGATAGATATGGTCATAAACATCGGAATGCTGAAAGCCGGTGAATATGATTACGTGCTGAATGAGATAAAACAGATAAAGGAAGCCTGTGGCAGTCATATACTTAAGGTTATAATCGAAACCTGTCTGTTGACGGATGAAGAAAAAGTCAGGATGTGTGAGCTTGTGACCACCTCCGGAGCCGACTATATCAAGACTTCAACAGGATTTTCAACAGCGGGCGCAACATTTGATGATGTCAGGCTGTTTTCGGAGCATATCGGTGACAATGTTAAGATCAAGGCCGCCGGCGGTATCTCATCCCTTGAAGATGCAGAGAAGTTCATGGAGCTTGGTGCGGACAGGCTCGGAACAAGCCGCATAGTTAAACTGGTTAAAGGTAAAATATAAACATTATTGAACCCGGAGGTCTTATATGATCCGATTTATAATTTCAGTTACATTTTTATTGTTATTTCTGATACTGGGGCTGCCTGTTGAACTTGCACTGTTTATCATAGGAAAATTCAATCTTCCGCTCAGGGATAAGCTGAGTCAGGCCTGCGTAAAGTTCGGCTGCTCTACAGTTATCGTTATTTCGGGAACCAATGTCATCGTAAACGGTCTTGAGAACATACCGGATGATACAGCTTCCCTGTTTGTGGGAAACCACAACAGCTATTTTGACATACTCATCAGTTACACCCTGATGAAACGTCCGACAGGATACATTGCGAAAAAGGAGCTTTCAAAAGCACCGTCACTCAATGTCTGGATGCTCTTAATACGATGCCTGTTCATAGACAGAAAAGATATCAAACAGGGGATGAAGACAATCCTTAAGGCTGTCGAATATTTAAAGAGCGGAATAAATATCTTCGTATTCCCGGAAGGAACAAGGAGCAAGGACGGAAAGATGCTCCCCTTTAAGGAAGGCTCCATGAAAATGGCGGAGAAATCAGGCTGTCCGATAATACCCGTGGCAATATCAAACACCGCTACCATGTTTGAGGACCATTTCCCCAGAATTACCAAAGAAACCGTAGTCTTCACCTTCGGCAAACCGATCTACACAAAGGATCTTTCGGGTGATGACAAAAAGCATCTGGGACAATATACACAGAATGTGATACAGGATCTTATTGATAACGTAAACCGGCCTTTATTGAAGTAATCAACTTAAACGGTTAAATTCATTAATTCCGGAAGGATTAAGAAATAATTTGATAAAGAAATCTTGAAATCTTAATACACCATAACAGGAGACCAACATGACAATAAAAGAAGACGTAAAAAAAATGAAATCCGCTGCACCTTTTCTCGCTGCTTCAACCATTGATGACAGGAACAGCGCCCTTAAGCTTATCGCACAGGCACTTAAGGAGAATTCCGAAAAAATATTTGCAGCAAATAAGCTCGATACGGATAAGGCCGAGGCTGACAATATATCACAGGCGGTCATGAAACGGCTTAAGTTCAATGAAGGCAAGCTTGAGGACTGCATCAAGGGTATAGAACAGCTTATATCTCTGCCGGATCCCATCGGACATACTACTCTATCCCGTGATCTGGATGAAGGTCTGTCGCTTTATCGCGTAACCTGTCCAATCGGGGTTATCGGTGTAATCTTTGAAGCAAGACCCGATGCTCTCATCCAGATATCCACTCTGTGCATAAAGAGCGGAAACTGTGCGATCCTGAAGGGTGGAAAGGAAACCTCCAATACAAACAGAGAGCTGTTTGATATCATTCACGAAGCGGTGATAAAGGCCGGACTTCCTGAGGATTCACTCCTGCTTGCCCAGTCTCATGCGGAGATTGATGAACTGCTTGAGTGTCACAGTTATGTCGATCTGCTGATACCGCGCGGAAGCAATGCCTTTGTCCAATATATCATGAACAATACAAAGATTCCCGTTATGGGTCATGCAGACGGCATCTGCCATATATATGTCGATACGGATGCCGACAGGGACAAGGCTATAAAGGTGATCATTGATGCCAAAACCCAGTACACGGCTGTATGCAACGCTGTGGAAACATTACTTGTAAACCGGGAGATTGCCTCTGATTTCCTTCCAATTCTTGCAAAAGCACTAAAGGAGCACGGAGTTAAGATACGCGGAACCAGAGAAGTCAGTGATATGATCGAGGCGGAAACAATAGGAGATGACGGATTTATAGAATATCTCGACCTTATCGTTTCGGTAAAGCTTGTTGATAACGTAGATGAAGCCATCGGTCACATCAACCGCTTCGGTTCACATCATACGGATTCAATAATAACGGAAAATAAGGAAACCGCAGAACGTTTCATGCAGATGGTCGATTCCGCAAGCGTATACTGCAACTGCTCCACAAGGTTTGCCGACGGCTTCCGATACGGCTTCGGTGCAGAAGTGGGTGTCAGCACGGGAAAGATACATGCCAGGGGTCCCGTCGGACTTGAAGGCCTTGTTACATATAAATACAAGCTCTACGGCAACGGCCATATCGTGGATGATTATGCTTCCGGAAGGAAACAGTTTCACTTCAGGGACAAATAAGCGGATTATAAGTATTAATCATAAAATATTGCAAAAGAAAGGAGAAGTACTATGTTTGAACAGATCACACTTGATTACGGATATGATGGGTTGGAGCCCCATATTGATGCACTTACGGTAGAAACCCATTATGCCAAACACCATGCAACCTATACCACCAACTTTAACAAAGCCCTTGAAAAAGCAGGTATAGACAGCACTGATGCAGTAAGTATTCTCGCTAACCTTGATTCTGTAAAGGATGAGGCAGACAGGAATGCCATTCGCAATAACGGAGGAGGATACTTCAATCACAATCTTTACTTCGAGAATTTCTCGTCAAACCCTGCTAAGGAACCGGTTGGAGAACTTAAAGCAAAGATAGATGAGACCTTTGGAAGTCTCGATGCATTAAAGGAGAAGCTTACAGCACTTGCAACGGGACAGTTCGGCTCAGGCTGGGCATGGCTCAGCGTAACTCCTTCGGGAGATCTTGTAGTAAGCAGCAGTGCCAATCAGGATAATCCGATAAGTCTTTGTACCGGAAATATACCCATCCTTGCCCTTGACGTATGGGAACATGCATATTATCTGAAGTATAAGAATCTTCGCGGTGATTATATCAAGGCCTTTTTTGAGGCTCTTGACTGGGAGAAGGTATCCCGTAAGTATTCTGAACTTAAATGAGCCGGGAGAATGTCTCCCGACTCACTGATCTGCACTGACTTCTTATAGTTTAGCTCCGCCCTTTGATCCTCCAAAGCTTGCGGAGTTAAGAATATTGGTATCAAAGGTAAATGTTAAACCATCCTCGGTTCGCGCCCTCTTAAGACACAGCTCTATCATACGGGTAAGAAGCTCCTTATAAGGAACTCCCACGGGCTCCCAGAGATAGAAGGCCAGCGAGCCGGGGATCGTGTTTATTTCATTGAAATAAAGCTTCCCGTTATCTTCATCTATCATAAAGTCAATCCTTGCCACACCGTTACAGCCAAGCAGCTTAAACGACTTTACCGCCATTTCCCTTATCTCTTCCCTGAACTCTGAGGATATCTCTGCAGGTATCTTTCGTGATACGCTTGCCATACCCTTGGAACCGCCGCTCTTTGAGTTACTTACATATTTATCTTCATAGCTCAGTATATCTTCCGTATGAAGCGGTTCTTCACATTCCGAGGCGATCGCATCATTCTCATCACCCAGTACCGAGCAGTTTATTTCCCTTAAGTTGGTGATCGCATGCTCAACCAATACTTTGGTGGCATATCTGAAAGCATCGTCTATCGATACGGTAAGCTCTGTTCTGTTCTTTGCAACCGATATTCCCACACTCGATCCGAGATTTACGGGCTTTACAATGACCGGATAACCGATACTGTTCTCAACATCATCAAGAAGCGAATTAACCTCCCTGTAATGAGCCAGGGTATACAGCTTTGCATCAAGTACCGGTACATTGCCTTCCTTAAGCACAGCCTTCATGATGTATTTATCCATTCCTATGGCAGAAGCCGTAACATCACAGCCGACAAACGGTATTCCCATTGTCTTAAGATATCCCTGAAAGGCTCCGTCCTCAACATTTGTTCCGTGAACAACCGGGAACGCTATATCTATTTCAACTTCCGTATTCTTACCGAATTTCTTAAGAGGGAAGCCCATAAGCTTCACCCGGCCGTTCTCATTGATCATTATCACTCTCTGTGAACGTCCAAGCAGTCCGTTAATATCCTTATAGGCCTCGATATTTCCGATATCATCACCTATATACATCTCATTCTTCTTCGTCATGTATACGGGGATCACCTCATACTTATCCGTATCCATGCTGAGTATCGCCTGGATTCCCGAAATAACCGAAACCTCATGCTCAACGCTCTTGCCGCCAAACATCATTGCTACCCTTGTTTTCATTTTACTCCTCCGCAATTCATCTTTTTTCTATATGTAACTGTTACACATCATCAGTGATTACTTATATCATCCACTTTATTAAGTGCCGCTGCGATGACCTGATCCATATCATAATACTTATATTCACCGAGGCGTCCTCCGAATATGACCTTACCTTCCTTATCCGCAAGCTCCTTATACTGCTTATACAATGCAGAGTTCTTATCGTCATTAACCGGATAATAAGGATCATCCCCCGGTTTCCACTCCGAACTGTACTCCTTTGAAATAACTGTCTTTGGCAGGTCATTTCCGTCCTCATCCTTACCGAATTCGAACCACTTATGCTCGATAATCCTTGTATAAGGTGTTTGTGCATCAGTGTAGTTGACTGCCGCATTTCCCTGATAATTGGGAATATCAAGCAGCTCGTTCTCAAACTTAACGCTCCTGTATTCAAGAGTGCCGAGCGAATAATCGAAATACGCATCAATGGGACCTGTGTATATTACCTTATCCGCACTGAAGGACTCTTCGTCCTTAATCTTAAAGTAATCTACCTCTGTCCTTACCTCAATACCCTCAAGCATCCGCTCAACCAGCTTCGTATAACCACCTACCGGTATACCCTGATACAGTGCATTGAAATAATTGTTGTCAAAGGTAAGCCTTACAGGTAGTCTCTTTATTATAAATGCGGGAAGCTCGCTACACTCCCGTCCCCACTGCTTCTGTGTATAACCTTTGATGAGCTTCTCATAGATATCACGACCTACAAGTGAAATGGCCTGTTCCTCCAGATTACGTGGTTCCCCCTTTATTTCCTTCCTCTGCTCCTCGATCTTTGCAAGCGCCTCCTCAGGGGTGACCACACCCCACATCTTATTGAAGGTATACATGTTGAAAGGAAGTGAATACAGCTCACCCTTGTAATTGGCTACAGGAGAATTGGTAAATCTGTTAAACGTTGCAAACCTCTGAACATAATCCCACACCCTCTTATCATTGGTATGGAAGATGTGTGCTCCGTATTTGTGAACATTAATGCCCTCCACCTTTTCCGTGTATACATTTCCTGCGATATGGTCTCTCTTATCGATCACCAGAACCTTTTTTCCGGCATCCGTAAGCTCCCTTGCGCACACTGCACCGTACAGTCCCGCACCTACAATAAGATAATCGTACATCCCTGCTTCCTTCCTTTTTATATAATGTAACCAGTCAAAACAATCCCAACCATTATAGCATCACATGATTATTTGCGCAATTTACATATGT
>JAEEHY010000029.1 GCA_016281085.1 Lachnospiraceae bacterium | reverse complement strand
TAAGGAGTACTTCCCGCTCACCCTCTTTTGTATGCCCGGCATCACTCCTAATTAATGATTCTCTTCCCGGAACGTATGCGCCGACTATTGTCCTTATATCTTCCGGAACAGTTCTGTTGGCAGGATCCACCTTCCTGGCCGCTATTTCGAGCAGCTTCGTCATTAAAGCGGAAAGTATGAAATAAACAAGCGCTGTGATAAGGAGCGGACAGAGAGCCTCATAAGTCTTACTCCTTATGATATCAGATGCTTTGGTAAGATCCTCAACGGATATATATCCTGCGATGGAAGTCATCTTAAGTGTTGCCAGACACTGCCCGATATATACCGGGACAATGTTTATCATTGCCTGCGGAAGCACCACCTTGCCAAAGGACTGCGACCTTGAAAAGCCCAATGCTCTCGCGGCCTTTACCTGTTCAACCGGCACGGAACTTATGCCGCTTCTGAATATTTCCGCACTGTAAGCCGAAAAATCGATCGTAAATGCGATAACAGATACGGCAAAAGCCGATAATCCCATATTCTTAAATATCACATAGTACATGACCATCATCGATACAAGTACGGGTATACTGCGGAAAATCCGTATATATAAAGATGCAAAGGATGCAAACAGCGGATTGCGGCTCATCCTCATCGCGCACAAAAGTGTACCGAGTATGGTACCCATGAAAACAGAAAGCAGAGTCAGCCCCAATGTCACCAACAGCCCGGAAGCAAGCAGTTCATAGCGCTTCGACTGTATAAGACTCTTATATACACTTGTCTTTATTTTGGACCAAAACAGTGAAGCTTTGGATACTGTGGCCTGTTCCGTCTCAGCCTTAACACACAGGTAGGTGTCGAGGTAATACAGCTGATCTGTAACACAGATATCGTCCGTTTTATCTGTGTCCATCCTTACAATGTCTGCCATAAGATCATATTTCCCCGTTGACAGTCCGGTCAGCTCAGCTGCATATGTAACTGCCTCAACAGAGGGAATATAGCCGGCATATTCACAGAAGCCATACGCCATTTCGATGAATTCTCCCGTAAGCTTCTTACCTTCGTAGAAAGTCATGGGTACCCACAATCCACCTGTAACTATCCTGAGCTGGCCGTTCTCACCCGTGAATGTATAATTGGCCATAACGTCACCGGTTCTGTCCGGAGCTTCCCACTTATCCTTAAGCTTTTGATACTCACCGTTTTCGATGATCATCCTTAAGTACTCACTGAATTCTTTGCTCAGCTGTTTTCCCTTTTCCGTATTCTGTGTCGCAAAGCCGTAATTCAATTCCGCAACCGGTTCAGGTATAAAGGCAAGTTCAGGATGTGAAGCCTTTAATTCCTCTCTCTGAGACGGATATCCGCAACCGGCATCTGCTTTGCCGCTCGAAATCGCATTGTAGATATCAGCCTGTGTATCATAATAAGTCAACCGGGCTTCACTGTACCTTTGCTGGATCTCATAAACAACCTCCGCTCCGGTGAGCATGGCTATCCTGACTCCCGGAAAGTCATAATCATCCAGGGTCTTATCCGTAACCGGATATCCGTTTTCATCCACAGTGGCCGAAGCATTGCTTACCGTTGTCGTACCCACAATCTTTGTCAATAAGATCAAAATAATGATCAGTAACAGCAACGGCCATTCAAATCTTGTATTTCTTTTTTTATTTTTTCCCGTTTTCACATTATTTTTCATCATATCTTCCTATCCGTACAAAACCACATACAGATGTCAGTATTTGTACACTTCGTTTTATCAATGGTCCCTGCCATTAACGACTAATGTATTCATGATATATGCGAAGCGGCTGCCATAGCCTTCGGCACTCTCGATCGTGTAATGCGCAGTACCGACTATGCTTCCATTGACCGCAGGGATGATATACACAGTCTGCAACAGACGCGATGTTCCACCGCCTTTTGCATTTGTTGTAACTATTCGGATACAACTGCCCGCATTGTTAAGCTCATATTGTTCTTTTATTATATCATAATCACCCGAAAGTGACTCACTGACAGAGGCGGCTAATGTGTCAGCACTCTCCGGTCTGTAAGAGATTTCCAGATAATTCTCCGGTTTATTGATATCATCGTAGAGCGATATGAAGCTTTCCTTATCCGGCTCCTTTTGCCTTACCATTGACTCATACTCGTAATCTGTCTCGATGCCCAGCTTATCATTTCTGACATGCTCGTACTTGACTGTTTCTTCCATGCCTTCAAGCATTATAACCTCTTCAAACCGTTCACCGTCCTGCATCCCTTTCTCATTCGCTGTTTCATTCCCTGTTTCGGGCTGAGCTGCGGTTTCATTCTCTGTTTCGGGCTGTGTGGCGGCCTCTGTCTCCGACTGTATTATGATTCCGGTCCCGGACTGATCTGCGGCTCCTGCTCCGGGTTGCGTTCCGGTTCCGAACCGACCTGCGGCTCCTGTCTCCGCCTGAGACTTGTCATCATTTTCGGGAACAGTTTCATTCTCCGACTCTTCTACGAATATGATTGTATCGCTGCTATTCCCGCACCCACCTGTCATCACCACGGCAGCTGTCATAAATACCACACCTATCACACGAATCGCTTTTTTCTTCATTCCCTCAATAATCCTTTCAACCACTTAACCGATGAAACAGGGGACGGTTACTCATTCCACTCCGTCCCCTGCTTCTCTCTTTTATATTATAAGTTTAGCACATTTATCCCAAACTTGTCAGTATATCTGCGCATTTTGTATCATTCAAGGGTCAAAACTATATTTTTTTATGATTAACGGATTGTTCCGTGCTTCGCGAAATTATCTGTTGTTGTCTATAAATAAATCATGATATAGATTACGAAGGAGAATACGTCACCTTATTTTTCGCCAACATTTTTCCTTCAGAAAGGCTCGAATTTCCCCGATGTCAGCATTTTCATAATACATGACCAGTTTCTTTTTAAATTCAGGAACATGGTTTTCGGGAATGACTATTAATCCCAGACCATGAGCAATCATAAAGTGGTTGGCAAATATTACCGAAGCACGTTTATTGCCATCAATAAATATCTGTGTCCGCATACAGTACATACATAAATCTATAGCGATATCGATAGCTTCCTTATTGGAACCGATAATCTCGTCAATGTTTTCTTTCACCAGAGACTCTATGGGTATAGGTGGAATATAACTTGTTCCTCCAATTGACACCGGAACTCCACGAATTCGCCCGCCATCGTAAAAGAAGCCTTCATTCACCAGTTTCGCAATATGACACAGCAGATAATAATTGCTCTCAGCCTGAATTACGTCTTTATCCAGAATGAACTCCCACGCATGCTTAAGGTTTAGAATCTTTTGCACATCATCGGCGGTCATTCCATGAACGGTACCGTTTTCAATAATCTCTTCGGTTTGCGGAAATGTTGTAGCAACACCTTCCAGAACTGCCTGATTATATATGTTGGATTTTATATTAGCTCTTGCAAAATCAAGATTAGTGATGATATCTGCAGACAGTTCATCCCCCACATAACCATTCGCAGCAAGCTCTCTGTCTACTCTGCGAATCTGTTTTTTTAACTCACGAGCTTCTTTAGCATTACGAAGCAAAAGCTGATACAACTCCTCAGTATATAAATCCACATACGTTGAAGTCAGCCTGCCGCCTACCCTCTTCCTGATATATAAATACTTTCCACTTCTGTTTTCTTTTATTTCCGGCGACCCATCATACGGAATAAGATTAAGGCGAGCCTGATAATCAGCTCTCTCATGCAACAAATT
>JAEEHY010000365.1 GCA_016281085.1 Lachnospiraceae bacterium | reverse complement strand
CGGTATCACCATGGTCCTTAACTTCCTTACGGTTTGAACAGTAACGTACATCCTTATCATACAGCTCACTGATCGCCATAGCTGTCGCAACCGATAACGGAATACCCTTATATGCCGGCCCGAACAGCACGTCAAAATCAAGGCCGAAATTATCATGGATCGCCCTTGCGTAGTACTCGCCCAGCTTACGAAGCTGTGTACCGGTCACATATGCTCCGGCATTCATAAAGAAAGGTGACTTACGTCCGCTCTTAAGAGTAAAATCGCCAAACTTAAGCACCTTGCTTTCTACCATAAATTCAATGAATTCCTGTTTATACTGTTCCATAATCCCTGTCCGTTTCTGCCCTATATACCCGTAAAAGGAGGGGAATGTATCATTCGCCCTCCCAATCGTCACATAGCTTTTTTTATAGTTACTATATTCATGCCGTCCCTGTATTCATACAGCATCTCGTCCATGCTCTTCTTGACCATGTATATTCCGAGTCCGCCAATCTGGCGCTCCTCAATCGACAGGGTGACATCCGGATCCTCCTTCTTAAGCGGATCGTACGGCTTCCCTCTGTCCTTGAACGAAACCACCACAGTCTCGGGCTCACCCACAATGTCCACGCTTACCGTAGCATCTCCTCCGTTTTCATAAGCATAAAATGCTATATTGCTTACCAGTTCATCAATGGCAACATCTATCTGCATCTGAACCTTAATGGGACAATCATGCGCCTCCAGCACTTCATTCACAAAATTAGTTACTGCAGCGATATTTTCAACCTTAGCCTCAACCGTTATTTCTTTCACGACCGGCAGTTCTCCTCTATATAAATACCAATTCTCAACGTACCCAAATACTCCGCATTCCCGCTGCTGTGTTACATCCGGCCTGATGAGCCATATCTGTGTATGTCCGTCTTGAATTGTTAAGCAAATGAAAGAATATCGGAGAAACCGGTAACCTCAAATATCTCCATGATCTCAGGGCTTACGTTTGTAAGTGTCATCTTACCAACCTTGTTCATCTGCTTCTGAGCCGACAGAAGAACACGAAGTCCTGCCGAAGAGATATACTCAAGCTTGGAAAAATCAAGCACAAGATCCTGAACACCATCAAGAGATGCCTTGAATTCCTCCTCGAGCTGAGGTGCTGTAGTAGTATCAAGACGTCCTTCGATAGCTACTGTCAACTTATTTCCTTCGTTTGTTTTATTGATTGTCATGTCATTATCTCCTTCTCCTAAATTGATGTGCAACAACACACATTGAATTATATCATATTTATAATGGAAATACAAAAAAATTTCAATATAATTAATTACTTCTTCCAAAATACCGGTATATCTAGCCCGCAATACGGTTTCCAGTGTAGAGGCTGTAGTATTTTCCTTTCTGTTCAAGCAGCTCCTCATGGGTTCCGCGCTCTATTATACGTCCCTGCTCAAGCACCATTATGCAGTCGCTGTTTTTAATGGTCGACAGTCTGTGGGCGATAACAAAGGTCGTCCTCCCCTTCATAAGTTTGTCCATACCCTGCTGTATCAGCTTCTCGGTACGTGTATCTATCGAGCTTGTCGCTTCATCCAGGATAAGCACCGGAGGATCGGCGATCGCAGCCCGCGCGATGGCAAGGAGCTGTCTCTGTCCCTGACTTAACGAACCGCCGTTTCCCGTGATCTCTGTATCATATCCCTTTGGCAGACGCCTTATGAACGCATGCGCATTTGCAAGCTTTGCCGCCGCAATAACCTCTTCATCCGTCGCATCCAGCCTGCCGTATCTGATATTATCCTTTATCGTTCCCGTAAACAGCTGCGTGTCCTGAAGTACAATGCCAAGCGACCTTCGAAGATCCGCCTTCTTTATCTTGTTTATGTTTATTCCGTCAAATCTTATCTTGCCGTCCTGTATATCATAAAAACGGTTGATAAGATTGGTTATCGTGGTCTTTCCGGCTCCCGTCGAACCGACGAAAGCGATCTTCATTCCCGGTGTCGCCGATATATAAACATTGTGGAGGACTATCTTCTCATCCGTGTATCCGAAATCAACATCATTGAACTCAACATCTCCCTTAAGTTCCACATATGTTGTGGTATCATCCGCCTTATGGTAATGCTTCCATGCCCACATACCCGTTCTTTTTTCCGTTTCCGTGATGTTACCCTTGTCATCCTTTACCGCATTTACGAGCATAACATAGCCTTCATCGACCTCGGGTTCCTCATCCATAAGCTTAAACACCCTGTCTGCTCCCGCCAGTGCCATTACAACTACATTGAACTGCTGGCTTATCTGGTTTATCGGCATCGAAAAACTTCTGTTAAATGTAAGGAAGCTGGCCAGCGATCCCAGGGTGAAGCCTCCGAAGCCGCTCATCGCAAGCACTGCGCCGACAACAGCCACAAGCACGTAGCTTACATTTCCGAGCTGTGCATTGATAGGGCCCATTACATTAACATATTTATTGGCGTTATCCGCGCTTACAAAGAGGTTTTCATTAAGCCCGGAAAACTTCTCTTTGGCTTCTTCCTCATGACAGAATACCTTTATTACCTTCTGTCCCTCGACCATTTCCTCGATAAACCCGTTAAGCGCGCCCAGCTCACTCTGCTGTTTGACAAAGAAAGACGAGCTCTTGCCCACTACCTTCCTGGATGCGAACATCATCACGCCCACCATAAAAAGTGTGACTAAAGTAAGCGGTATGCTGAGTGCTATCATGCTTATCAGTATGCTCACCACGGTTATCAGCGAATTAAGGAGCTGAGGCATCGTCTGTGCGATGACCTGCCTCATCGTATCCACATCATTGGTATATACAGACATTATGTCGCCGTGACTGTGGGTATCGAAGTACTTTACCGGAAGGTTCTCCATCCGTTCGAACAGGGACAGCCTTATCTTCTTAAGCGAACCCTGTGACACATAGATCATTATCTTATTGTACATAAAGGTTGACAATACACCTACGGCATAGATAATTATCATCTTTATGATCGCACTCCCAAGCGGTGCGAAATCCGGATCTTCCTGTCCTATGAGCGGAATTATGTATACATCGACAAGCTCCTTCATAAACAGTGTTCCGCGCACTGTACAGAGCACCGATACTATTATCCCGATAACGACAAATACCACATGCGGCTTGTAATTTCCGAAGCAGAATGTTATCAGCCGCTTAAATATCTTACCCGGATTGTCAAGTTTCGGACGGGGTCCCATCGCTCTTGCGCCCCTGCCCATCTTTATTTCCTTAACCCTGGGGGGTGAACCTGATTCTGCCATCAGTCCTCACCTCCCTTCGGTATATCTTCACGGGTTTCCTCATCCTGCACCCTGTAATCCTCATCGGCGTCCGTTGGAACTGCCGCCTTAACCGGCTCCGATGTTTCCAGCCTGTCGAAATCCCTCTCGCCTGTCTGACTTTCATACACATCTCTATAAATATCATTGTTATTTAACAGCTCCGCATGTGTTCCGATGCCGTTTATGCGTCCGTCATCCATCACTATTATACGGTCTGCATCCTGTACCGATGATACACGCTGTGCAATGATTATCTTCGTGGTATCGGGTATCTCTTCATAGAATGCCTTTCTTATCCTTGCATCCGTTGCAGTATCCACAGCACTGGTACTGTCGTCGAGTATCAGTATCTTCGGCTTCTTCAGAAGTGCCCTTGCGATACACAGTCTCTGCTTCTGACCGCCGGACACATTGGTTCCGCCCTGTTCTATGTACGTATCGTATTTTTCCGGCATCCTCTCTATGAATTCATCCGCACAGGCCAGGCGGCAGGCGCGTTTGCAGTCCTCATCCGTCGCTTCTTTATTTCCCCAGCGAAGATTCTCATATATGGTTCCCGAGAACAGTACGTTCTTCTGAAGCACCACGGCAACCTCATTTCTTAACACCTCAAGATCGTATTCCCTTACATCTTTACCTCCTACCAGTACTTTGCCCTGGGATACGTCATACAGGCGGCATATCAGGTTGACAAGGCTTGTCTTGCCGCTTCCGGTTCCGCCTATTATCCCTATGGTCTCGCCCGAAGCTATCTTTAACGTTATGTCCTTCAGTACGGGATCTTCACTTTCTTTATAATATGAAAAATCAACATCCTTAAATTCTATGCTTCCGTCCTTAACCTTCATAACCGGCTTATCGGGATTGACGATATCAGGCTTCTCTTCTATTACCTCAACTATCCTCTCCCCGCTTGCCATACTCATGCTGAGCATTACGAAGATCATCGAGAGCATCATCAGGTTCATCAGTATGTTCATGCAGTATGTCAGCAGTGTCATAAGCTCGCCTGTTGTCAGCTCATCCGACACGATCATGTGCGCTCCCAGCCAGCTTATCACAAGGATACAGGTATATACCGCCGTCATCATTATCGGTGCGTTTAACACTACCTTGCTCTCGGCGTTTACGAACAGGTTATAGATATTCTCACATGCCTTATACATGCGTGTTTTCTCATAATCTTCGCGAACGTACGCCTTGACTACCCGGATCGCATTGACGTTCTCCTGGATCGTTGCATTCAGATCGTCGTATTTACGGAACACCTGTCGGAAGCTCTTAAGGGCGGTATTCATGATTATTACGATTATCACCGCAAGTATAAGTACTGCAATCAGATACACCCGCGCCACTCTGGCCGATACAAGAAAAGCTGCCGTCATCGCAAATATCAGCGAGAACGGTGCCCGGAAACTCATCCTTATAAGCATCTGAAATGCGTTCTGTACGTTGGTTACGTCGGTCGTCAGTCGTGTCACGAGTCCTGCGGTTGAGAATTTGTCGATATTTGAAAAGCTGAAGGTCTGTATGTTCTCATACATTGCCTTCCTTAAGTTCTTGGCGAATCCGGTTGATGCCTTCGCTGCATTAAATCCGCCTGCCAGTCCCGTCGCAAGTCCGAACACGGCACACAGCAGCATGAGCACGCCTGTCCGTATTATATAGGATATATCACCTTTTTCCACGCCGTTATCCACCAGCATTCCCATAAGACGCGGTGTTACTGTTTCCGCGATAACCTCGAGGATCATGCATACCGGGGTGATTATGGCGTAGAATTTGTATTCTTTTATATGTGAAGCTAATTTCCTGAACATTGTGTGTTTATTTCCTCTGTACTCATTTCATTTGATACGCTCGGAGGCGCTGCGTTCGAAGCCACCTCACATCCGCGCAAAATACGCTCGGAGCCGCAATTCCCATGCAGCAAAACCGGGCTTCGGGCCTCTGCGCTCGAAGCCACATCACATCCGCGCAAACTCAACCCACTCCGTCAAGCTAACTGCTACTTCGATTATGCTTCCGGGATATTCACCTAACCGTACGTTCATATCCCGGAAGCCAAATCTACGTACGCAGTGGATCTTGACTTCGTTCCTGTTGAATCTGTTTGCCGTGGATATGATGTGTCTTCTCACTCATATTGTGAGAAGTGCATGGAAATCACGTCTCCTCGCTTACGTTTTCTAAACCATGGAATAGCGAATTTCATCAGAAAGCCATTAGAAATATAGTTTTATCCCGATCGATCATTCATATTCAGAAAGATGTACATTATAAACTATATATGCAGCAAGTGGGTCGCTATCGTGAAGTATATTGCAAGCGACAGGGCATCTACGATCGTCGTGATGAATGGGCTCGCCATGACTGCGGGATCGAAGCCAACCTTCTGAGCGAACATAGGAAGGGTACAGCCGACGAGCTTCGCGAACAATACCGCAAGAAGCAGTGTGAAGCATACGACCAGCGCAACGGGTACTGATACCCGGTCTATGAGCATTATCTTCACGAAGTTGGCTGCCGCAAGGGTTAGTCCGCACAGTGCGGCCACTCTTATTTCCTTCCATATTACCCTGAGCATGTCCGTGAACTCTATTTCATTGAGCGATAATCCACGGATTATCGTAACGCTTGCCTGTCCTCCGGCATTTCCTCCGGTATCCATCAGCATAGGGATAAATGCCGTAAGCACTATATAGGTTCCGAGTGCATCCTCGTAATGTGTGATTATCTTCCCCGTTACCGTTGCAGATATCATCAAAAGGAGCAGCCACGGTATCCTCTTCTTCCATGTCTCGAACACACCTGTCTTCATGTACGGCTTGTCCGTAGGAAGGATAGCCGCCATCTTCTCGATATCCTCCGTTGCCTCTTCCTGCATGATGTCGACAACGTCATCGATGGTGATTATTCCCACAAGCCTGTTCTCGTTATCAACCACCGGCATCGCGGTAAAGTCATACTTCGAAAACTGTCTTGCAACTTCCTCCTGGTCGGTCATCGTGTTAACGGAGATGATATTGTCATTCAT